>NZ_JAGGQX010000012.1:0-63229 GCF_018613095.1 Bacillus sp. ISL-75 | reverse complement strand
TTACGTTGGCTCATGTTCTTCATATTAATAGAAGAAACACGATTAATTTATTGTTTGTTGACGTTTTTGTTTGTTTAGTTTTCAAAGAACAATCTATCATGTCAGAAGCGACATTTATTATTATATCGAATCTCTATTACTATGTCAATATAATAATTCAACTTTTTTGTTATCACTTTTAACTAATAAAACTGCCTTCAAAAGCAACTTCCCTATCATAACACCTTCATTTTACATATGCAACATAAAGTTTTTCTTTTTTTACGGAAAGTTCATTTTCTCAAAAACTATTTATTAAGATAACAATATCTTTCTTATTATAGTCAACAACCAAAACCTAGTCCCCTGCTGGAAGTCAGAGGATGAACATACAATGATAATCGGGAAAACCCCTTAGGTCATAAGAATGCCCCTGAAAAAGTCCCAGTAAAAAGAGGCAGAAACCCTTATATTTAGTGAGGGTTTCTGCCTTTTTAATTTAAAATTGAGTTATCTGATTCGACAAAACTCGGGTGATGAGAGGCACGAGATTTACGGTGCGTGACAGGCACCGGGATTAATGTTTCCCTTTCCCTTTCCCCTTCCCTTGATGATTTTTCCGTTGCTCTTTTTGTTGTTTCGCTTCTTCTTTTTGCTTCTTCCCATTCCCACCATCTTCACTAACCTGTTTTGCTTTTTTAATAATAGGTTTTGGTGGTACTTCTGCAGATTGGACCCCTTTAATATACAGTTCATTATTTACTCGATAGACACTGTTTGGCTGCTGAAAACGCGATGAATCTGTTCCAAATGACTGCATCATGGCTTTAAACATATACTGCGAAATTTTCTGCGTATTTGCGACCATATAGTTACCATTACCGTTTTGTGCGTATCCGGTCCAGACCGCCATTGTGTATTGCGGGGTATATCCTGCGAACCAGCTATCATTTGTCGCGTTGGTCGGGTATCCAAATTTAGCTCTAGTCTCTGCATTAAAATTGGTTGTACCTGTCTTCCCTGCAACATCTAGGTTAAGGACATTCGCTGTTGTACCTGTCCCATCATTTACGACTGTGCGTAACATATCCGTCACCATATACGCCGTGTAATCCTGCATGACACGTTTTGATTTCTCCGTAAAATTAACTACTTTGCCATTCGGAAGTACCACTTTTTGAACAAAATGCGGTTTATTGTAGTTGCCGTTATTTCCAAAAGCACTGTAGGCCCCTGCCATGTCTAAAGGACTAACGGTATTGCTTCCAATCGAATAGGATTCATATACTTGGTTATCTTTAAAAGTAATGCCGAGTTTTTCTGCAAAGTTTTTTGCCTGATCCATTCCAACCTCCCGCATCGTGAGAAGAGCAGGAATATTATAAGATTTTTTCAGTGCACTCCGTATCGTCAGCATTCCGTGATATTGATGGTCCCAGTTGGAAATCGGCTCGCCGGTTGAATAGGAGGTATTCTGGTCATTGATTAGATGTGCAGTGGACCATTTCAAATTTTCAATCGCAGGACCATAATCAAAAATCGGCTTAAATGTTGAGCCTGGTTGACGATTGATATCAACTGCAAAGTTGTTACCTAGAAATTCTGCTTTATAGTCGTTTCGCCCGCTGCCAATCGCCCTGACTTCACCAGTTTTGGTATCTAAAAAGACGAAAGCTCCCTGAAAACCTGCATCTGGATAGGCAATGATTTCATTGGTGTTCAACATTTTGTTTGCATAATCCTGTGCTTTTGGATCTAGGGTAGTATAGATAGATAATCCATCCTTACTGATGTCTACATCCTTCAGTTTACCCTTTACCTCTTTTACAACTGCATCTAAAAACGCTTCGTAAGGCATACTTTGTTGCGTGCTTTTTGGTACAAGTCCCTCAGTAACTGGAACTTTTGAAGCTTCCTGCAATTGTTTCTCTGTTATATAACCATCTCTAAGCATCGAACGTAAGACAATACTACGACGCTTCGTGGCTGCTTCTTTGTTTTCTGGCTTGGTCGGATCATAGTTATTCGGACTCTGCGGCAGTCCAGCTAACATGGCCGCCTGCGCGAGCGTCAATTTTTTCAAATCATTTGCGTCAATACCATAGTAACTCTTTGCGGCAGCAGCTACTCCGTAAGAGCGGTTTCCAAGGTAAATTTTGTTTAAGTACATCATTAAAATATCGTGCTTGGAATATTTCTGTTCCAACTGATACGCCAAGTCCCATTCTTGCACTTTTCGCTTTAATGTTTTCTCTGGAGTCAAAAAGGAATTCTTAATCACTTGCTGCGTAATGGTACTACCGCCCTGTGATCCGAAATCTCCGGTTAAGTTTACAA
Source organism: Bacillus sp. ISL-75 (assembly GCF_018613095.1). NCBI lineage: Bacteria > Bacillati > Bacillota > Bacilli > Caryophanales > Bacillaceae > Bacillus > Bacillus sp. ISL-75. The sequence goes on along the minus strand of NZ_JAGGQX010000012.1, from coordinate 60,913 downwards.
AAATGGCCTTGGCCGTCCTTTTGATATCGATCCCTTGATGCTCATAAAAATGGGAATCTTCCGTGGCAATAAACGCTTGCTCCAGCACTTTCGGAACTTGCTCATACGCAATTTTTGTTCGCTTTTCCTTCCCGTACTCATAAATAAAGTTTCCGTTCTCATCATAGAATTTTGTAGAAAGTGGATCCACCAGCTTAGAAGCATCCAAGTTAGGCGTATCCTTAATCATTGAAGCGAACGATATAGCTCCTGCTCCTGTCGAAATAAGTCCAAGTACGAGACAGACAATGATTACTTTTTTCAATAATGATCCTTTTTTCTTCGGTATTCGCTGACTTCTTTGTTGATTCTGTCTTGCGTTTTCCGCTTGTTTTCTTTCCTCACGAGATTGATAGTTCTCTTCTGGCATTCTTCTTCTCTCCCATGTCTATTTATGGTTACGCAAAGTTGATTTTAATGGAGGTATTGATCAGTTATTTAAATGGATAAGAATATTTAGGCCGTTGTACTTCCTTCACTAATACGTCTAAAGGGAAATCCTCTCCCTTCAACCAACTATTTATAGAATTTCGTAAGTGGTCTTACATTTATGAGGGAATCAGGTAAAAAAAATTTTCCAATTGGCTGTCCGTTTTATAAACAAAAAAATCCCCTCCCATGTTCGGAAGAGGATTTGATCGGGCAAATATATTTTTCAAAAACTAAACGGAAAGCTGATAAAATTTTGTACTAAAAAGTAGCCGACATAAGCCGACTGTCCGGCCAGAGTTAGTCCCAAAACAACGGCTGGAACTAATTTCGTTTGAACCAGCGCCGCCTTTCTCTTCGGGTTGTTTCTCGACATAAACGCTTGTTTACACACCTGAACCGCGCCAATAATAGATTGAACAAATAGAACCGATGCTAGGAAAATACTCATATGAACGAGCACCATTTCGAAGTTAACATTCACAGGTAAAACCGTTTCGTAGCGGAAATAGACGGGCAAAGCCAATAGGACAGCAATCGAAAGTCCCCAGATCACGCCAAGTGGGTTGCGAATCCACAACAATAAAGCAAGAACACTAAGCCCTAAATACAGATAAATAACCAAATGATAGTGGCCTCTCGATACTAAATAAAACAATCCGATCGCTGCCACCGAAGCACCCGTATAGCCTGCATACGAAATGAGCGCTTTTTTAAAGGGGGAAGTATGATTCCCAGTTGTCTGGCCTGAACCATCTCGATTCAGATAGATTTTACTACCTTCCAAGCAAGCACTGATCACGAGATGGACCAAGTTATGGAAATGGGCAAAATAACCCCTGATAAAAGGAAGCCCGCTCCCCACCAACGCTACACCCAGGTAAATAAGAATCAGCGTTGTCATATTCAATCTAAACCCTCCTCTCTACGCTAGATAGAATGAGAAGCACCAAGCCATAACGGTGGTGCTTCACAAACTTGAATTATAAGACCGCCACTTTTTCATACTTTAACTTTTCAATTTCCTTATTGAGCTCTTCATCGCTCACAAAGCTGCTGTTTGCTGCTTCAAACTGAGCTAATGGAGTCGCAAATTGATTGCCTGCCTGTACTTCTGCTTCCATCATTAAGATCCGCTCTTCGGCACGGGCCACACCTCTCGCAATATCATCAGTATGGAAGGAAACCGTCGCTTTCTGAATTTGCTTCATTGACTGAGCCACATTCGCACGTGAAGCTAACAAGATTTTCTTTTGCTGCATTTGGTTGTACGTTTCCTTCAACTCGTCCAATTTTCCGATGAGGATTTGGGTTTGTACCTTAATCGACTCGTATTGCTCCTCATATAGTTGTAGCTGGCGGTCATGGTTGAGTTTTTCTTGTACAGCCAATTTGGCCATGGCCTCTTCCCCTTGTTCAATCGCCAGTTTGGCCTGACGAGTACGCTTGTCCACTAATGCGTTCGTTTCCGAAATGAGTGCCGCTTGTTTTTTCTCTACAAAAATTTGCCTAGCTAGGGCTTTCTGACCTTTGACAATTTCCTGTTCCATTTCCCTAGAATACTCATTTAACATCGCAATCGGATCTTCGATACCGTCTAAAAGCCCGTTAATTTCCACCATTGTAATTGTCTTTAATCTTTTAAAAATACCCATGTTATTCATTCTCCTTTTTAGTTACTAGATTTTTTTCCCATTGATCTAAAACGCTAGCATTCTGGTTAGTTACCGGGATATGCGAGCCTACCACAGAAGTGTTAATAAACTGTTGCATCGAGGAAGCTTTCGACTTCTTTCTGAGCCATCTTACGAATAGTACTAGAGCAGCTAGTCCAATAATTAGGAAGAGCCAAGGGAATCCTCCGTCATGGTGAGCGCCATTCATCATTTGGCGGCCCCCGCCAAATCCGCCACGGCCTCCCATTTCACCGGGGCCATGTCCATGAGGACCTCTAGCATAAGCGCTGTTCCCTCCTAGTAGAAAGTGGAGTACGTTAATCACTAGTACCGTAGAGGCAATGATCACACCCCAGAAAATACCTTTTTTCACTTTTGTATTCATCTCTTTATCTCCTTTCGTTACCTGATGTAATGAATATTAATAGAGAATGGTGAAAACTTGGTGAAAAGAAAAAGCTAGCAAGTAAGTTTTTTATTTAGGAAGAAATAGGAGGGAAATCTACCAAAGGTTATCAAAAAAAAGGCAGAAACCCTTATATTTAGTAAGAGTTTCTGCCTTTTTGATTAAAAATTGAGTGATCTAACTCGACAACATTCGAGGCGCAATGCGTCCCCTGCTTCCTTATCACCTTAACAGATGCAAGCAAAATTCCAAATCCGCTTGTAGATGGGTTTTCATTAGCATTTCTGCTTTTTCTCCATTTCTTGCTTTAATGGCTTGGTATATTTGCTCGTGTTCGTCGATTAAATGGGGGCGGTTGTAGAATACGACTGTTTTACGGAAAAGGTAAATGATGGATGACATCCGATCGATAATATCAATCATGACCGGGTTATTACTGGCTCCGACAATAATTTCATGAAATCGCTCATTTGCTTCCATAATTTCCTCGACTGTTCCTGTCCTCCCTATCTCCACACATTGATGTAATGATTGAAGCTCATTTTCTTTTAAATAGGACGCTGCACACTGAGCGGAATAGCCCTCAAGGAGCATTCGTACTTGAAACATATTTCGCAAGTCCTTTTCGGCTGGCTTCACTACTTTTTTATTCTCAATAAGCCCTTCATGCTCCAACTTTCGAATCGATTCCCGGATGGGTGTTCTACTGACACCTAATTCAGCAGCAATTTTTTCCTCGACAATTTTGGTACCACCAGGAAGTTCTCCATTTAAGATCCTATCACGAAGGATCTCATAGGATTGGTGGGAAGCAGGACGAGAACGATTACTTTCTAACACACTGTTCACCTCTATATCTCTTCAAACCTACATTTATTTTACCAAAATTCTTGTCAAAAAAATACAATCTACATCAGTTTCACTAATTTTTGTATACGAAAAATAATTTTCTGTATACAAAAATTATAAATTTGTGTACAATTACTTTTGTAAACGATATCTGAAAGCGATTGCAGTTGAATGGATCGCTTAACTTATAAGATTTCAAATAGAATGAGGAGGAATTTATCATGGCACAAAAAGTTGGTTTTATAGGTCTAGGAATTATGGGGAAACCAATGGCATTAAACCTAATCAAAGCGGGATTCACACTTACGGTTAATGATCTAAATCAAGACGCCGTCCATCAGGTCGTCGAAGCTGGAGCAGTGGCAGCTCATTCTGCGAAAGAAGTAGCAGAAAACAGTGATGTCATTATCACAATGTTACCTGCCTCAAAACATGTTGAAGAAGTCGTTTTAAGTGAAAATGGAATCTTGGCAGGGGCTAAAGCAGGTTCGGTCATTATCGATATGAGTTCAATTACACCTGAAGTCTCACGGGAACTAGCAGCAGCGGCAGCGAAAAAAGGCGTTGGCATGCTAGATGCGCCAGTCAGCGGCGGCGAACCAAAAGCGATTGAGGGTACATTAGCTATTATGGTTGGCGGGAAAGAGGATGTTTTTGAAAGCGTTATGCCGGTCCTCTATGGGATGGGGAAAGACGTGATCTTAGTTGGTGATCATGGCTGCGGCGTGACTGCAAAGCTTGCCAATCAAATTATTGTAAACCTTAACATAGCGGCGATGTCCGAGGCACTTGTTCTAGCAGCGAAAGCAGGTATTGATATTGAAAAAATGTACCAAGCAATCCGCGGCGGACTTGCCGGAAGTGCTGTTCTGGATGCCAAGGTACCATTGATTTTAGACAGAAACTTCGTGGCTGGCGGAAGTATTGCCATCAACATGAAAGATATTACGAACGTAATGGACACCGCCCATGAAATTGGCGTACCACTACCATTATCAAGCCAGTTGCTAGAAATTTTCCATGCATTAAAGGTCGATGGAAAAATAAAAGACGATCATGGCAGCATTGTCCGTTATTATGAAAAGCTTGCCAATGTTGAAGTAAAGAAGGCGTAAATGATGACTGAAACGAACAGAATATCCGCAGCGTACCTAGAAACCGTCCCTGAGGTGGACCGTCAGGCAGTCCATCAATTAGTCACCGAAGCACTAAAAAGCTTAAACAAAAAAATCATCGTCCTCGATGATGATCCAACAGGTGTCCAAACCGTCCATGATATCTCCGTTTTCACGGATTGGTCTGAGGAAAGTATTGAGCAGGGCTTTAACGAAGAGCAGTCCATGTTTTTCATTTTGACAAATTCCCGAGGCTTTACAGCGGAAGAAACCGAAAAGGCTCATCGCGAGATCGCCGCTAACATTTTAACCGTAGCTTCGAAATTAAATCGAGAATTCCTCATTATTAGCCGTGGAGATTCCACACTTAGAGGACACTATCCACTAGAAACCACCGTTTTAAAAGATAAACTCGAATCAGGTTCTGATTTGAAAATAGATGGTGAAGTCATCCTGCCATTTTTCAAAGAAGGCGGTCGATTGACCATTAACAATATCCACTATGTTCAAAATGGTCAAGAGCTTGTGCCTGCAGGCGAAACAGAATTTGCAAAAGACCGGACATTTGGCTATTCCAGTTCTCATTTAGGAGAATGGATAGAAGAAAAGTCGAATGGTTTATTTCTCGCTAAAAATACATTATATATCTCACTCGAACAATTACGGGCCATGGAGATTGGCGCCATCACGGAACAGCTTCTTCAGGTAAACGATTTTAATAAAGTAGTAGTGAATGCAATCGACGAAGTCGATGTTAAAGTATTCACGGCTGCCTTAGTACAAGCAATCAACGCCGGAAAGAACTTCCTTTTTAGAAGTGCAGCCGCTCTTCCAAAAGTCATTGGCGGAGTCAGCGATAAAACTCTGTTAACGAGAGAAGAGTTAATAATAGAAGAAACAGGGAATGGCGGATTAGTTATTATCGGTTCCCATGTGAAAAAGACGACGGAACAGCTAGAAAAATTAAAAGAATTAACCACCATTGAATTTATCGAGTTTAATAGTCATTTAGTTTTACAACCAGAGCAATTCAAAGCGGAATGCGACCGCGTGATAGAAACCACCGAAGCACTGATCCGATCCGGTAAAACCGTTGCCGTTTATACAAGTAGACAACGGCTTGATCTTGGCGAGAATAAAAAAGAAGAAGAGTTAAAAATGTCCGTGACGATTTCGGACGCGGTAACAAGCATTGTAACGAGATTACAGGTGAAACCGAATTTCCTTGTCGCAAAAGGCGGAATCACCTCCAGCGATGTAGGGACAAAAGGGCTAAGGGTAAGAAGAGCAACCGTTGCTGGACAAATTAGACCGGGAATTCCTGTCTGGAGAACTGGGGATGAAAGTAAGTATCCAGGCATGTCCTATGTTATTTTTCCAGGCAATGTTGGAACACAAAGTGATTTAAAAGCAGTGGTAGAGATTTTAAGCACGAAGTAAATTGAACTGATCGATTGGAATGCCGTTCTGGCATTCCACACTTTCAAAGGGGAAAGAGGGAGAAACATGCCAATCGTTTATATTTGTATAGGGGTTGCCCTATTGCTATTATTAATGGTCGTCTTCAAGGTAAACGCCTTCATATCATTGGTTATTGTTGGATTACTTGTAGGAGTTATGGAAGGAATGACCCCAATCGAAGCGATAACATCCGTCACATCCGGTTTGGGCGGAACCCTTGGCAATCTCGTACTGGTTATTGGTTTTGGGGGTATGCTTGGTAAACTAATGGCCGATTCTGGTGGTGCACAACGAATCTCCACCACATTGGTTAACGCTTTTGGAAAAAAACGAGTACAGCTTGCAGCCGTTCTAACAGCCTTCATTGTTGGGATTGCGCTATTCTTTGAAACGGGCGTGGTTGTGTTAATTCCGTTAGTCTTCACAATCGCTGCTACAGCAGGTGTACCGATTCTTTATATTGGGATGCCGGTTATTGCCGCTTTGATCACCATGCATGGCTTTGTTCCTCCACACCCTGGACCAACAGCCGTTGCCGATGTTTACAATGCCAATATAGGTAAAACCTTATTATATGGAATTCTTATCGGTATTCCAGCAATCATTATCAGTGGACCATTATATACAAAGACGTTTAAAAAAGAAGAGTTGGAAGTTAAAATTCCAAAAGGACTTTTTAATCCTAAGCAGTTTACAGAAGAAGAAATGCCTGGTTTTGGGATTAGTGTATTTACGGCCCTTATCCCCGTCATTCTGATTGCCTTCCAAGCCATCGTTGAAATCACGATGCCTGAATCATCACTGATTCAAACAGCTAAATTTTTAGGAAATCCTGGTATTGCCCTATTAATCGCTGTCATAGTCGCCATCTTTACCTTTGGTTTAAATCGAGGTAAAAAAATGCCAGAAATCATGAACTCGATCACAGAATCAATCAGCAGCATCGCCATGATTCTTTTAATCATTGGAGCTGGCGGTGCATTCAAACAAGTACTCATCGAAAGTCATGTGGATAAATACGTTGCCCATCTGATGGAAGGTTCCACCATGTCGCCGTTAATCCTCGCATGGTTAATCGCTGCGATCCTACGGGTAGTCCTAGGTTCAGCAACCGTTGCCGGATTAACAGCAGCCGGTATTGCCGCACCACTCGTTGCCTCTGCACACGTTAGCCCAGAACTAATGGTGCTAGCAACCGGTGCAGGAAGTATGACCTTCTCTCACGTAAACGATGCCGGTTTCTGGATTTATAAAGAATACTTCAACCTAAGCATCGGTAAAACCATCCGCACCTGGTCAGTAATGGTAACGATTGCATCCCTTGTCGGACTTGCTGGTGTGCTAATTATCAATATGTTCCTATAGGGAGAAGCAAAATTAAAAGACCACCCCCGCGCCGTAGCAGGCAAAGGGGTGGTCTTTTTATATTCAGGATTCTTATTATTTGGTCCCTACTACATATTTTTAGGCTATTATTACATATTTTTTGATTTTTACAACATATTTTCCAAAACTTACGACATTTACTGGATAATAATTGGGAATTCTATCAAACTTCAGATTAATACAATACAATATGGGTTCTTACTTCGCAGATTCGGAGATTCATTCGCTGATATGATGCTAGTTTCGCTGATAAAAGTGGCATTTTCGCTGATAAAAGTCGTTTTTCCGCTGATAAAATGGTCCAGTTCGCTGATATCCTTCAATAATTCGCTGATAAGCTGCTCATTGTGCTAATTCCCCCCTACAGGCTCCCGCCTCCGCCTAAAAGTTAGCTTTATTTGTGCAAATTTGGCTTTTATTTGCGGATCTACTGCTTTTATTTGCGGATTCACAGCTTTTATTTGCGGATCGTCTACGAAATCTCGAAAACTCTATTAAAATACCCTGAGAGACGCTATCCTCTAGGGCCTTTTTCAATTTATTTGTAACTCAGAAATCGAATTGGTGAGTGCAAATAGTTTGGTGTACATACACTCACCGCTTCATACGTTGGATAGGTTTCATGTCCCGGTCTGAAATAAAATACTTAAGACCAAGAAAAATGGACTGCTGAAACAGTCCATTTTTCTTCAATTCTTGCGCCCGATTGTTGAAAAAGAAAATAGGCTACACTCTTTATGTAAAACCTAAATTTTTAATAATAGATGATTATAAATTTATATAACTTGTAATAATGATAAAGTATTCCTTAATGATAGAATCCTTTGATCTCGTTAAACAAAGTTTATTTTTTACGAATTCTTTCTATGTAGAAAAAACTTTAATCCAGTTTGATTGACGACTTCAGGCCAGCTTAACTTTAACCTGCGACAAATGGTTGTACTAAAAACTTGTCCTTTCTTCTTCAACAAATCATAATCCCTTTGGTTGGTTGAACCAATCCGTAGCAATTCTGTTTTCAACTCTTCAAGTATTTCTTGTTTTGTTTTCAATCTACTCACCTCTTTTTGATTTACAAAAAATCGAGCCAGAAAGATTGATAATGCATGTTCCCGCTTTAAAATGTTTTTTAGGAGCGGATTAAATTTGTTATACAAAATATTGAGATGTCTTACCATTTTCATCTATATAATCAATTACTGACTTATTCCTTTTAAGTAACGCTACTTGACTGGCAGGTACCGGACCGATTCCCAAGATAAACACTCTTTAGTGTTTTTTAGTTCCCTTAACCTTTCTTTGATAAACTCAATTTGTTCCTCGGTAATAATAAAATCCTTAAGACGATCCTCAAAATGAGCAATTCGTCTTTCTAATTCCTCTATAGTAAGGCTATTAGTATTCTTCATAAATCTTCCAACCCCTTTTATTTGGTGGGACCCCTGGACTTGCTGGGGCCAATGCAACGCAAATTGCTTTTAAAGCTTCCAAGGGAAATTAACAAAGAAGGGCCAACAAGGACCCCTCTATTAGGAATTAAAGTTACAATTTTATATTACTCAGCAAGATTTAATACAGTTACTTTTTCACGCGTCATCGATTCAAGGCTCTTGTGGATACCTTGCGCACCCATTCCAGATCCTTTTACACCAATAAATGGGAAATGATCCGGGCCGCGTTCGGTACGTCCGTTTATTTGAACTGAGCCTGTTTCAATTTTATTCGCAATCGCAAATGCTTTATTAATATCTTTGGTAAAGACACTTGCCTGTAAACCAAATTCAGATTCATTCGCAATATTGATCGCTTCTTCATCAGAGGATACACGGATTATTGGCAGCACAGGTCCGAACGGTTCCTCCCAAGCTACGGCCATGTCTTCTGTCACATGATCAAGAAGAGTAGGGTAAATTAAATTGCGTTCACGCTTATTTCCTGTTACAAGAGTTGCACCTTTTTCAATGGCATCCTCAATTAATCCTTGAACAAAGTCAGCGGATTGATCATCAATTAACGGGACAACTGTGTTGCCTTCTTCCGGAGAACCTACAGCTAATTTTTCGATTTCTTCTTTTAAAATGGATACTAGCTCGTCTGCTACACTTTCATGCACTAATACACGTTTAATAGCTGTGCAACGTTGACCGGAATAAGAAAACGCACCGCTGATAATATGTTTCGCCGCCTCGTGTAAATCAGCGTCTTCACGCACAATACCAGGGTCTTTCCCGCCAAGCTCAAGTACAAGTGGAATCATTCCTGCTTTTTTCGCTAAACTAATACCAGTATTTGTCCCGCCTGTAAAGGAGATCATATTAATACCTTTATGCTCAACTAAGTAATCACCAATGACAGAACCACGACCTGTCACGATATTGACAAGACCTTTTGGAAAGTTTGCTTTGTGAAGAGCCTCAATCATTTTAATACCACTAATAGCTCCTTGTGTAGCTGGTTTAAAGATAACTGCATTACCTGAAATGAGTGCCGGTGCTAATTTAGCAGCAGCTAAATTTACGGGATAGTTAAACGGAGGGATTGCTAGTATTACTCCTAGTGGAACACGTTCAACAATAGCAATCTTAGATTTAGATCCGCCTGGGAAGCTATCTCCCTTCATACTTTCACCATGCATATGCATTGCTTCTTCGACCGTATAACGAATGAAATCCGCAGTACGTACGACTTCATTCTTTGCATCTTTCAAACTTTTTCCTACTTCTTTCATAATGATTTCAGCAATTTCATCTTGCATGTTCACTAATTCATCTGCCCATTTATACAAAAACTTTGCTCGTTTTTGAAGGGAAGTTTCTGCCCAAATTTTTTGTGCCTCATGAGCAAAATTAATTGCCTTATCTATCTCTTCTATCGTAACCGCCTGTACTTTTCCAATAACTTCATAAAGATAAGGTGAAGTGATTTTAATTGTTTCACCAGACTTACTTTCTCTCCATTCCCCATTTATATAAAAAGGATAAGCTGTTAAGGATAATACGTTTGTTGGCATAATAAATCCTCCTTGAAGTTTTTAATATATTTTGAATAAATTGCAACATAATGGATTGGGACTTAATCCGTCCCGTATAGACATAAAATGTCCCGATTAGTGTAAAAAAAATTCTTCTTGTTACTTTTTTATTCTTGCAAGATCAGCCATTCCTTTGTTGGGACCACTTTAGATTATATTTTTTTATATTTCAATTTTTCCATTTCAATAAAAGATTGGAATTCCATAAAAAATATTATGGATCATATTAAGAAAAATAAATATAGTTTCTACAAAAGATATCAAAACATTACAAAAATAGACAAAATTCAATGATTAAAAATCCTAACTATTCATAGATCCTTAATTCATAAATATTCTTTCCCCATAAGAATATTTTATATTTTTACCGTGCGTTTTCAAATTCCCTTATAAAAGGGAATATCTTTTGCTGTAACGTTCGAATTTTCTGGTATAATTTCATTTTAAGAATACAATTTGAACATAGTAAGGAGAGTTTAATTTGGAAGGTTTTATTGGATTGGTTTTAAATATAATCCTCACGATTTATTTAGTGATTGATTCTCGTAAGCATGGTAAAAGCCCCATCCTTTGGGGAATTCTCGGATTCATTTTTGGGTTGATCGCTTTAGGAATCTACCTAATAAAAACAAATCGAAAGGTCATCGGTTGGATTATCACAATTATTAGCATAATAGGTTATTTAGCCTTACTCTTAGTCCTACTATTAGGTGCGGCCCTTATACTCGGGGGAGGATTTTCTTAAAATAAAAATGAAGGCTCCACAGGGACGGTTCAGGACCAGTGATAAGTCCTCTTTATGTGTAAAAGATACGGATCATCTACCATATGTAGATGATCCGTATCTTTTTTCTTTCTATTTACGAGTAAAACACACGTTTTTTTATTGAAGTAATTACTTTTTCAGCAGCCCCGGTCTAAGTTTCCTCATCTATGAGAAAAAAATTTAACAGAGGTAACTTTTGTATAAGCTATGAAAAATTTGTCCATCCTGATCATATAAAAGATAGGTTAGGAGAGTGGAGAACTTGATAATGATTTTTCCGATAAATAGGGGTGATTTTCAATGAGCACAGAAGAATTGAATAAAATTATTACAGTTAAGAAGATGGATTTAGAGGAATGTGAACAAGAACTTAACAGTCGTTACTACCCTTCAATAGTGAGAGTAGCAATGATGAATTACATTTTAACCCTACAGGACCAATTGGAAAAGTTTAATCATGCAATGAAGAAATAATTACTACTTAAAATAGAAGTCCCGTTAGGGTCTAGTGCCTGCCACTTATAAATCTATCAATCTTCGACAAAATACGAGGAGTGACAGGCACGGAATTTTATTCCACCTTAATTTTTTCTTCCATAAAAGCTAGAATTTCTTTACGTAATGTAGGTTCCTGCAGAGCAAATTCTATCGTTGTCTTCACAAATCCACTCTTTTCTCCTACATCAAACCTCTTACCCTCAAAATCATAAGCAAATACCCGTTGGATCTGATTCAACTTCTGAATCGCATCCGTCAGCTGAATTTCTCCACCAGCACCAGTTTCTTGCTGTTCCAAAAACATAAATATCTCTGGAGTTAGTATATAGCGTCCCAAAATGGCTAGATTAGAAGGGGCAGTTCCTGCCTTAGGCTTTTCAACCAAATTATTTACTTGATACCTTCTACCCACCTGAACTGAAGGTTCAACAATCCCATACCGATGTGTCTCATCATCTGGAACAGATTGTACTCCAATAACTGACGAATGCGTTTCTTCATATACATTAATAAGCTGTTTCAAGCATGGAGTCTCACTTTGAACAATATCATCACCAAGAAGAACCGCAAACGGCTCATCCCCTATAAAGTTACGAGCACACCAAACGGCATGTCCTAGCCCCTTTGGTTCCTTCTGACGAATATAATGAATATCCGCAAGATTAGTAGCATAACGTACTTTTTCAAGTATATCGAACTTTCCCTTTTCCAATAGATTTTGCTCTAATTCATGTGCAATATCAAAATGGTCTTCAATCGCCCGTTTCCCTTTACCGGTAACAATAATAATATCTTCAATCCCTGACGCCACTGCTTCTTCGACAATATATTGAATTGTTGGTTTATCAATAATCGGCAACATTTCCTTAGGCATTGCCTTTGTTGCAGGCAGGAATCTTGTTCCAAGTCCAGCAGCCGGAATAATCGCCTTCCGTACTCGTTTCATACTTACTCCACCTTTTTATTATTTTTTTGTAAAAAACAGGGGGTTTACAGTTCCAAACTCTATTCATTCAACCATATAATCATTCTTCTACTCAGTTAGTTTAAGCAAATCTTCACTATATTTATTTTAACATAGATAGCCAATAACAAGCTCCATGGACGTTTCTCATGGTATATCATTTGGTTAGTCCCATTCCATTGAAAAAGAAAGCATATCTCTTAAAGCTCCGAAATATATGTGAGAAAGATTAATTGTAAATACTATTTAGAAATTAAATTTTTTACAATCCATTCTTACATACATGTTCAAAACCGCTTGTATATCCAGAAAGCGCAAAAAACATTCGGTATACGTTTAAATCCAAATTTGAAAAAATGTCGACATCTGTCTTGTTTGAAGTGATTATGTAAGTTAAATAAGCTAGATGAATTCTGAATTCTTTGTTAAATTAGAGCTATCTAGTAAAACAGGGGGAGATGAAGTGAAAATAGTATTAATCGTAACTGGTATTATTTTAGCTGTTTTAATAGGCGTAAAATACGGAGGATATAAACCGGTCGACAATGAAGCCGAATCTGGAAAAAAACAAGAGAAAGTAGAAGCGAAAGCTGTTCAAGATACGGTCAATAATGAGAAAAATGAAGTAGACAAGCAACAGACAGCCAAAATTGGCGGAGTTCAATATGATATTGGGATTGATGACAGTAGTTCACAAGATGCTGTGATCGAAGTGATGCACAAGATGACACATCAAAAAGTGAAAGCGAAAGAAAAATGGGGAGCCATTCCTATGATTCCCGATACAATTAATCAAGTTTATGACATTGTGGAGAACAGTGAGTTCGAACAAAAGGATGATTTGCTAGCCATTTTAGATAAATGGAAAAAAGGCATTTTTTCTGAAGTAGATGATGACCACAACTTTTTCTGGACGTACCAAGGCGGGACGATCGGTAAAGCTTATGGAATTATGAGCAAATCAGAAGAAGAAACATTCATCCTGAATAACTTCGAAGAAGATATTGTACGTGAAGTAAGCTCCCAGCACTAATGGGAGCTGCAATATTCAGTTACAACTTCATCTGTTATTTCTACTTCTCTAAAAACCTATCAATCTTCGAAAAATCCGGGGAGTAACAAGCACGGAAATTTAGTTTCTTACTATTAAGCTATTGCTTCTAAATTCGCTCATAAAATGGTTAAATCCGCTCATTAAAGCCCAAAATTCGCCCATAAAACTCGAAGATTCGCTCATAAAACTTAAAAATTCGCCCATTGAAGGGTCAAGTCGTTTAATAACTCATAAATGCTCAACTATTGAAGTGTAACTTTACACAAAATATCATATTAACGAGCTCCTCCATGAGTAATCCTCTCAAACTTCAGATCCTTATTACGTAATTATTGCTTCTTATTACATATTTTTAGGCACTTACTACATATTTTCCAAAACTCACGACATTTACTGGATAATAATAGGATTCCCCTCAAACTTCAGATTAATATAACACAATAATGGGTTCTTACTATGCAGCTTCGGAGATTCATTGGCTGATAAAATCCTAGTTTCGCTGATAAAAGTGGGATTTCCGCTGATAAAAGTCGGTTTTCCGCTGATAAAATGGTCCAGTTCGCTGATATCCTTCAATAATTCGCTGATAAGCTGCTCATTGTGCTAATTTTCCCCCTCCAGGCTCCCTCCTCCGCCTAAAAGTTAGCTTTATTTGTGCAAATTTGGCTTTTATTTGCAGATCCACTGCTTTTATTTGCGGATTCACAGCTTTTATTTGCGGATCGTCTACGAAATCTCGAAAACTCTATTAAAATGCCCTGAGAGACGCTATCCTCCAGGGCTTTTTTCAATTTATTTAAAATTCTCTTCTCCCTACCCTGTCCTTTTTGCCGACTTTTTTCTATATAGAATGTGAAAGGTGGTGAGAGACAATGGCACTAGCGTTATTAGAAGTAACAAAGCTTCGTATCGTATTTGAAGCGGGCATGGATGACGAGGGAAATCCCATCCTCAAAGCGAAAACGTTTAGCAATGTCACAAAGGCTGCTACCGCAGACCAACTATCGCAAGCGGCACTAGCAGTTGCAGTTCTATGCAATGACACGCTAAACAAAGTGGAGCGGAATGATATCATCGGAATTGTAGGTTAATAGTCTAGTGAAACGGAATGACAGCTCTGCGATTCTAGGTTAATAGTCTAGTAAAAAACGAAGGGAGAGGAGGTGAAAGAAATGGCAAAAACATTGGAATTGCAATTTACCACGGAGTTTGGAAAGACGGCAAGCCTTTCCGTTGATAACCCAAAAGAGCCAATCGATGAAGAAGTCGTAAAATTATCGATGGCGCAGATTATTGCATCTGAAGTTTTCACAACTAGCAGTGGCAAGTTTGTTGCTGCAAAAGGAGCAAGAGTGATCGACCGCAATGTGACAGATTACGTGATTGCCTAATAAGGGAGAGAGGCCGGATTCATTATGAACCCAGCCTCTTTTTATAACAAGTGGAAGGAGGAGAGAAAAGTGGAGCAGTTGATTCCAATCATCAGCCAGGTGGGATTCCCCATCGTTGTGACGCTTTATTTGCTTTACCGAATTGAAGCAAAGCTTGATTTGGTCGTCCAATCGATACAGACACTTCCTGAGCGGATGAGAGAGCGAACATAAAAAAGAGAAACCACCTAGCCTCTACTATCAGGCAGATCCAAGGTGGTTTCCTGTCTTTATTCTTTCACTTTCCACAATCTAAAAGCCTATCAATCTTCGACAAAATCCGGGGCGTGACAGGCACTAAATTTAAGGCCGCCACGTCTCTACTGTTTTTCATTTATAATATTTTTATTGATAAACAAATATTAATTTTAGACAAAAATAAAAAACATTCCTCATTACAAAGAAATGCTCTATAAATTCACACTATTCACGTACTCCCAGGTTAAAACGTAAAAAGCTAAATTATGTATCTTATGACTATATAAACAACCTCACCCTTTACGGGCTTGAGGGTTGTTTATATGGTCATTTTTATATGATTATTTTACGCTTCTCGTAAGATAGGAAGGGTACAACAACGGAAGGAGCCACCAGATTTAATGATTTCTGTGATATCCACTTCAATAACTTGAAAGCCTCGGTTACGAAGCTGCTTGTTTACCTTCTTGTTGACCGGCAGACTTAAAACCCGTTTGTTCCCGATACTCAATACATTTGTACCTAATTGAAATTGTTCTTCTTCCGAAACTTCAATTAATTCATAGCGTGAAGCAAAAAGCTCGATGTCTTTTTTCGTTAAGGCATTTGGGTAAATAAGGGCCACATCAGGAGAAACGACATTAAATATACAATCCAGATGCAGGTATTTTGCTTTAAAATGGATGGGAATGACATTGAATTGATTCAAAAGACGCTGTAATTGTTCAGCAGCTTTTTGGTCCGTTCGATTGCTGAGCCCCACATAAATTGTTTCCCGATCAATCACAACATCTCCGCCCTCAATTCGTTCCTCGGCTAAATTATAATAAGAGATTTCTTCATCCTCCAGCCATTGTTTTAAAACGTTTTCCTCCCCTGCGCGAACATCCGTTGCCATATTAGCAACAAAGATTGTTTGCCCTAGAGTAAAACCAATATCCCGGGTAAAGACCTGTTCAGGATACTTTTTATGATAGGGCAATAAAATAACTTCGATGCCATTCTGCTTTAGCGTTTTGACAAATTTACTGTGCTGCTCAAGCGCGCGTTCAATATGGATACCTTCATTCTTAAAATGCTCTTGCGTTTCATTAATTACCTCGCGGATCGTCATATATTGAGGCTGACAAAGGATTACTCGTTTTAATACATCGTATTCACTCATGCAAAAAGTCTTGTTGTTTGTCTTTGGGATTTCTGCCATTTTGCTGCCCTCCAGCGTTCTCTTTTTAATTAGGTTTTCCTAATCTATCGTTAATATTTACAAACAGAGACAAAAGGAAATCTCTAACCGCCGCTTTAGTTGATGTTGCGGTGAACCGTACCAGAAGTAGGTGCGGCTTTTATTTTTTTTTAAATAACCCTAAATTCAAGCTGAGATATAAAAGGTCTCTTTTATATCCTTCTTACTTAGAAAAGGCGAAGGATAAAATTACCAAAATGTGCATATTTTTGTTTTTTTAAAACATAATAAAAAAACAATGTTGGTACATTAGGAGATTGTTGTAGATGCGTAGTAAGTGGAGAAAGCCTAAAAAAATTCAATCATTATTTCAAAATCAAACATCTACTGTCTCTAAAGAAAATAAAGCTCCATCATCAAAACCAGAAGATGTTCTAGTAGATGATTTGAATGAAAATATTACTAATCTAAATTCCATTTATGAGAATTGTCCCGATGTTATTTTTCACTCCTTCTTAATAGAAGGAAAAGAGAAAGCAGTGTTAATTTACATTGAAGGCTTAACGGATGTAGAAGGGATTAACGATACAATCCTTTCCCCACTTTTGAAGGAATCTGGAGAGCAAAATTCTGAAAATACTTCCTCTAATCTGAAACAAAAGATTTCTAACTCTAATATTAGTACAGTAGAAACATATACAGATGTGATTGATCAAATGTCATCAGGAAACCCTGTCATTCTTATAGACCAAAAAGGTGAGGGATTTTCTGTCGGTTTAGCAAAATGGGAAAAAAGGGCAATTGAGGAACCATCTGCTGAATCAGTAATACGGGGACCGCGCGAAGGATTCATCGAATCCATCGGGGTTAATATTGCTCTCCTTCGACGTAAAATCAAAAGTCCAACGTTAAAAATAAAAAAAACCACAATAGGCAGATTAACCAAAACAAGTGTAGCAGTAGCTTATATTGATGGAGTAGCAGATCAGAATCTCATCACGGAGGTTGAAAATCGCCTAAATCGAATTGATGTCGATGGGATATTGGAAAGCGAGTATATTGAGGAATTTATTGAGGATAATCCGTATTCTCCTTTTCCCCAAGTATTAAATTCGGAACGGGTGGATGTTATTTCATCCTATTTATTGGAAGGACATGTTGCGATTATAACAGATGGCACTCCTTTTGTACTGGTTGCTCCAACCACGTTCTATTCTCTGATGCAAGCTTCAGAAGATTATTATCAACGTCCAATTATAAGTACATTTATCCGCTGGCTTCGTTTTTTATTTATCGTCATTTCGCTTTTGCTCCCTTCTTTATATGTAGCCGTTTTATCGTATCATCATGAAATGGTTCCAACTGCACTTTTAATCAGTATGGCAGCGTCACGTGAACCCATCCCATTTCCCGCCTTAATCGAAGCAATTTCGATGGAGATTATGTTTGAGATTTTAAGAGAAGCTGGAATTCGATTGCCCAAACAGATGGGGGCAGCTGTAAGTATTGTCGGAGCACTAGTGATTGGACAGGCAGCAGTTGAAGCAGGAATTGTTTCTGCCCCTATGGTAATGGTTGTTGCTGTAACAGGAATCGCTTCGTTTGGCATCCCTAGATATAATGCTGGAATGGCTCTTAGATTGCTGCGCTTTCCCATGCTTATCCTAGCAGGAACGTTAGGATTATTGGGAATTATGCTGGGGGTCATTATGATTGTTACCCACTTATGCACATTACGTTCTTTTGGGGTACCGTATTTGTCTCCCATTGCACCGATGAAGGGAAGCGAAATGAAAGATGTATTTTTTAGACTTCCAAGGTGGGCTTATTCTTCCCGCCCTCATTTGACTGGGGATTATAACAAGTACCGTCAAGCTCCTGGTCAAAAACCAGGTCCAAATCATGGGGGTGAATAAATGATTGAAAAAGGGAAAATTTCATCTTTTCAACTGGCCATCATGATGCATCCTACCATCTTGGCTACCGCTCTACTGATCCTTCCTTCGATTACAGCAGCCAAAGCAGAGCGTGATATGTGGATATCCCCTGTTTGGGGTTCCTTCTTTGGTTTTTTGGCTGTATGGATTGCTTATGAATTACATAAACACTATCCAAGAGAAACAATTATTGAATATAGTAAACGTATTATTGGAAATATCCCTGGAAAGATCATTGGTTTTTTATATCTATTTTTATACTTACATATAAATGGCATTGTGATAAGAGAATATGGAGAGTTTATCTCGGGTAACTTTTTGTTTCAGACCCCTCAGATGGTCATTTTAGGAAGTATGACACTCGTTTGCGCTTTTGCTGTCCGCGGCGGATTAGAAACGATCGCTAGAGCGGCGCAGCATTTTGTCCCTATTGTGATATTACTCTGGTTGACGCTTGTCCTTTTCCTTATCAAGGATTTGGATCTAACCAATATGCTCCCTATACTGGAAAAAGGTCTCAAGCCTTCCTTTTTAGGAGCAGCCTCCCCAGCCTCCTGGTTTAGCGAATATATTCTTATCGCCTTTTTTCTACCTTATTTATCGGATCAGAAAAAAGGATTATTATGGGGAAACCTTTCCGTACTCAGCGTAGTATTTATTATGGTTCTAACCAATTTGACAGCCCTTTGTATATTTGGAGAAATAACTGCCGATTTAACTTATCCGATAATGAATGCAGGAAAATACGTTAGTATAGCGAAATTTTTTCAACACTTGGAATCGCTTGTAATGGCACTATGGGTATTAGGAACTTTTATAAAAATTTCTGTATTTTATTATGCTTTGGCACTAGGCACCGCTCAATGGCTAAAGCTATCCAATTACAAACCCATTGTATTCCCACTTGGCTTCCTTTTAATTTTATTCGCTCGGTGGTCTGCCCCTAATCTGACAGAATTAAAGAGTTTTCTTGGAACTTCTAGTGTCTTTTACTTGCTATCGCTGCAAATAATCCTTCCTGCCCTTTTGTTATTCATTACTCTAGTACGTAAAAGAGTGGAACAAAGGAAGGGATTAAAAGATGAACTCAAGGGTTAATCAAACGATTTGTAATACCTTCGTGATGGTATTGATGTGGCATACACTTTTTTTCCTTACCGGATGTTGGGATCGCCGTGAAGTTAATGATGTGGCGATTGTCCTAAGCACAGGAATTGATTACTATAATGAAAATGAAATTGAGCTTTCCGTAGAAATAGTTATACCAGAGACTATGAGTGCGGCAATAAAGGAAGGTGGAGGAGCTCCAGGTTCACGAACATCGTTTGTTGAATCTGCAACTGGTGAGACAATGGCTGCAGCTCGATCGAAGCTGCAGCAAAAAATTGCTCGCACCTTGTTTTTGGGGCATGGTTCTGCAACCGTAATTGGAGAAGAACTAGCGGAAAAAGGAATTCGAGAGCATATGGACTTCTTTTCACGATTACCAGAAGCTCGATTAAGAAACAGTGTTTTCGTTTGTGAAGGAAAGGCTAAGGATATTATTTCAAGCCTGCCCCATTTAGAAAATAGTTCCTCAGAGACGCTTACTGAATTAGCACAGTTTCAAATAGGAATGGATATTACGATGAGTGAACTGATGCAAATGTTTGCAAGTGAAACAGGAGGAGCGGCATTGCCTATGGTTACAAGTATTTCCTCCAAAAAGGATGAAGGAAAAATGAAGGATAAAACGCAATTGATGCTAAGCGGTACCGCCGTGTTTAAAGGAGATAAAATGGTTGGGACCTTAGATGAATCAGTCACAAGGGGATTATTATGGGTAAGAGATGAAATTAAATCTGCGACCATCACGGTTGATGTAGAAGAGGGGGAAGGCAAGGTCACAGGTGAAATGATTCGTTCCTATACGAAGCTGATTCCGCGAATTGAAAATGAAACATGGAAAATAACGATTAATTGCAAAGTAGAGGATGATGTGATTCAAAATGCCAGCACCTTGGACTTAAGAGATCCTAACAGTATGAGGATGCTTGAAAGGAAATTTGAAGAAAAGATAGAAGAAAGAATACAGGAAGCGGTTGAAGAAGTGCAACAAGAAATGAATGTGGACATCTTTAACTTTCATAGAAGTTTTCAGCGTAAATACACGAAAGAGTGGCAATCAGCTAAAGTAAATTGGGATGAAATTTTTCCAACTGTTGAAATAGAGTATGATATTAATGTTAAAATTCTACGACCAGGCCTTTCTACTGATCCACCTGCAGTACCGAAAAGTGAGGTGGAAGATATATGAAATGGGCGATTGTTTTTGCGTTTTCAATCGTTTTAGCTCTCATGTTTTTATACGAGTGGCCAAAAATAAAGTCAAAGGAAAAAAAAGAGAAAATTGTTTTTGTATGCCTGCTGGCAATGGGTTGGGTTCTTAGTTTCATTCTTCTCTTTTACCCGGATACTCCCGGACCCACCAATTTGGTAGATAGCATCTACAAGCCATTGGGGAAATTACTTGAATAGGATTTTACTCATGCTAGTTTTTCAAAAATAATCAAGTTGTAGAACGCTTCACAACAAAAGGAGAAGAGAAATTGTCTGATGATGATTTCTCTTCTCCTTTTTTAGTTCGCTTTGTTATTTAAAATGTTGGCTTTGTTAAACTTGGCTGTTGATTCCGCTCCAGGCGCTTCGCTTTCCGCTCCAATCAACTTGGCTATAAAATCACCAATGACAGCTACAAGTACTGATTTATAAGAACCTTCCCTGCCATACAAGAATGAAAATTGTCGAGAACTGGAAGTGTATTTCGCAGGAAATAACCCACCTTTCCACAAAATCAGATAGGTTTCTATTAAACTTACATAATTCTTTTATTTTCCCGTCCATTCCCTACTACACAAAGTTCGGGGCGTGACAGGCACTGGAATCTTTGTAGAGCCAAATCAATTGCCTCACGCTTCCGTGTTCGAATTCGATCCCTTGCTCTTCTTCCGCCATCCTCAAGTTGTACCGTAAGTACCACCTTACTGTGAAAAGAGTAATTTCTAGTTCGTAATGCTTCCACTGAGACTAAAAGTATTCAAGATTTAGAGATTACTTGCAATTGTCTTCAAGTTTTTGCACCAGAACCCAAAGAACTAACTGGTATTAAAACAATCATTTTTTTAAATTTTCATTTTTTTGTGAGTTTTTGTAGTTTTTAGTAGTTCTTATTATAAATTAAAATTATCCTTTTTTAGAACAAACACGAAAGCGCTTACTAAGATTTATCCCGAATTAACGGGCAGTAAGATCCCACTGATGGAAGTTTCACTTTTATTTTTGCCAATCACAAGTTATATGGAGGAATTTCTAATGAAGAAACTAACTACAAAGAAAAAAGTTGCTCTCACCTCACTAGCATTAATGTCAACCGGGATTATCACCATCTCTTCAAGTTACACTGGTGCATCGCATCCTGTTGAAGCTAAACAGATTACAACATCTAATACAACTAATCCTGTTGAGAAAAAATTACCTAACATTAAAATTCTGGCAACGGGTGGCACCATCGCAGGAACTGGTTCTACTTCTACCCAAACAACCGGCTATCAGGCTGGCGTCCTAACCCCAAATCAACTAATAGAAGCAGTTCCTACGATAAAAGATATTGCTAACATTTCCACTGAGCAGGTATCACGCATTGATTCTGGTACGTCTAACACTAATGCCATAATGGTCAAACTGGCGAAGGAAGTCCAAAAGGAATTGGATGATCCAAAGTGTGACGGTGTTGTCATCACCCACGGTACCGATACAATGGAGGAAACGGCTTACTTTCTCAACCTGACTATTCATTCTGACAAACCGATCGTCGTGGTTGGTTCAATGCGCCCCTCTACGTCAATCTCTGCTGACGGTCCGTTGAACCTGTACAACGCTGTAGCACTTGCTGGTTCCAAGGAAGCTCGCGGCAAGGGCGTCCTGATCACCATGAATGACAAGATTGGAAGCGCTCGCGACACATTTAAAACTAATACCACCGACGTTGATGCCTTCAATAATCCGGAGCTCGGCTCCCTCGGCTATATACAAGGCGGTAATCCCTATTTCTATAACCTGCCAATTAAAAAGCACACCACTGAGTCCGAGTTTGACATTCGCAAGATCACTGAAGACAATCTGCATCGTGTTGATATTGTTTATTCACATGCCAATGATGACCGTGTAATAGTTGACGCTACGGTTGCTGCCGGTGCGAAGGGAATTATCCACGCTGGTACAGGTAACGGTTCTATCCATGAAAAAACGCTTCCGGGTCTGCAGGATGCTGTGAAGAATGGTGTTGTCGTTGTTCGAGACACCCGTGTACCAGTAGGCATGGTTACTCACGAACAAATTGACGCAGACAACCACTTCGTCAATTCTGGCAACATTAACCCTCAAAAAGCTCGTATCCTGTTGATGTTGGCACTCACCAAAACCGACGACTCTAACAAGATCCAAGAGTATTTCAACGAATACTAAGGCTTGATTCAGCATAGCTAAGTTACTGTCTACCTGTAGGGGATAAAGTGCCCTTGCCCCTTATTGCATTATCAAAAAGTGACGGAAAATGCAATGATTCCCATATTATTCTCAAAGGAACCAAATTGGATGAGGGAGCGAACATAAAAAAGAGAAACCACCTTGGATCTGCTTTCAAGTAGATCCAAGGTGGTTTTTTTGTCTTTAGCAATTTCCGAAAAAACTC
This sequence comes from Bacillus sp. ISL-75, assembly GCF_018613095.1. Lineage (NCBI taxonomy): Bacteria > Bacillati > Bacillota > Bacilli > Caryophanales > Bacillaceae > Bacillus > Bacillus sp. ISL-75. Next base: position 37,762 of record NZ_JAGGQX010000012.1, on the reverse strand, counting down.
GGGTGGTGACAGGTATGCTAATTTAAGAGGCGACTTTTCCCAATTGATCTATTGGTTCTTTTACACGTTCAACTTTGCCAACTAGGAAGATGTAAGACAATGCTCCCGTTAGGGTTACACACGCAATGAAGGTTAGTGCAGGGGCAAAGTTACCGCCTTTTACCAAGAATCCAATAACGATGGGAATAATGATAGAGGCCGTACCACCGATGAAGTTAAATACCCCGCCAGCAATTCCAATTAATCGTTTTGGAGCTAGAAGCGAAACGAAAACCCAAGTGATGGATGCGAAACCGTTACCAAAAAAGGCAATAGACATAAACATCACGATTAATCCAGGACTATCAACATAATTCGCACCGATAATTGAGGTTGACAATAATAAACCAGTGATAATTGGTGCTTTTCTTGCTTTATCTTTCGAAACACCCTTTTTCACAAGGAAATCAGAAAGAAAACCGGCTGATAAAACACCCACGAAGGCAGCGAGAAACGGCAATGACGATAAAAATCCTGTTTTAATAAAACTTAATCCTCTATATTCCACTAGATAGGTAGGGAACCATGTCAAAAAGAACCAAAGTGTGGAGTTCACTGCAAATTGTCCAATAAAAATGCCCCACAATTTTCTACTACTCAAAATTAGACGGAAATCCTTTGCTCCAATTCTAACCTTTTCTCCCTTTTCTGACGCTTCAATAAATCCGTCTCCTTCGCGGATATAATCAAGTTCCGCTTGATTGACCTTTTTACTTTTATTTGGATCGCGATAGAAAATATACCAAAGGACCGACCAAGCAAGACCAACGATACCGGCAATGAGAACAATCCCCGCCAGCCAAAGGATTGCTGTAGGAAGATAAGGGTTGGTGTTAAAAAGGCTAGTCCAATAAATTGACCTGAAGTGTAAATGGAAATCGCTCTAGCTCGTTCATTTTCTGGAAACCAACTAGCTGCTACCTTACTGTTAGTTGGAAAAGCAGGGGCTTCAAACACACCCAAACCTACACGTAATAAAAACAACCCAGAGAAACCGCTTGCAAACCCTTGCAATAAAGTCATAATAGAAAATCCTGCAATACCAATGGCGTGCGTATTTCGGTTTCCTAACTTATCTAAGACCCAGCCGCCAGGAATTTGCAGAGCACAATAGGTCCAGCCAAAAGCAGAGAAAATTAAGCCCATTGTAACCGAGTCTATTCCTAATTCCTTTGTTATAAAAGGAGCTGCGATGGAGATGTTGCTTCGGTCCATATAGTTGACAATTACGGTAAAGAACAACATAAACACAACAGCATAACGAACCTTCGTCGCTTTATTATTCATTTTTCTCATCCCCTTGTAGGTAATTTTTTTCATTCTTTTAACGTTCAATCAATACATCTTTCGCCATGCGCTCAGAGGACTTACCTTTGCCGCATTACCCCGGTGTTCAAAGGTAAGTCCAAGCACATTTTCACCCTTTTAAAAAAGGAGGATTACCACTCAGCCACACTACCATCACGATGGCGCCAAACTGGATTTTGCCATTGGTGACCTTCTTTTGCCATTTTACGAACAAACTCTTCATTCACTTCAATACCAAGACCTGGTCCTTGTGGAATTTTCACATAACCGTTTTCATAATCAAAGACAGTTGGATCCTTTAGATAGTCTAATAAATCACTGCCCTGGTTATAGTGAATTCCCAAGCTTTGTTCTTGGATAAACGCATTATGTGCAGTGGCATCCACTTGTAAACACGCAGCTAAAGCGATGGGTCCTAATGGACAATGCGGAGCAGCGGCCACATCATATGCCTCAGCCATGCTAATAATCTTTTTACATTCGGTAATACCGCCTGCATGTGATAAGTCAGGTTGGATAATATCCACGTATCCGCCTTGTAATAACGGTTTAAAATCCCATCTTGAGAACATACGCTCACCCGTTGCAATCGGAATCGATGTTAACGAAGCAATTTCCTTTAGTGCCTCATTATTCTCTGGCAAGACAGGTTCTTCAATAAACATAGGATTAAATTCTTCAAGGGCTCTAGCCAATACTTTTGCCATTGGTTTATGTACACGTCCATGAAAATCAATACCAATTCCAATATTTCTTCCAACAGCCTCACGAACAGCGGCAACGTTTTCTAGTACTCTATCAATCTTGTCATAGGAATCAATATATTGTAATTCTTCGGTTCCATTCATTTTAACCGCTTGAAACCCTCGTTCTACACATTCCTTCGCAGCACGGGCTGTATCACTTGGGCGATCTCCGCCAATCCATGAATACACCTTGATCGAATCGCGGCATGCTCCTCCTAGTAACTGGTAAACTGGTGCATTGAAATATTTACCTTTGATATCCCAAAGAGCTTGGTCAATACCAGCAATCGCACTCATCAAAATAGCGCCGCCTCGGTAAAAGGCACCTCGGTACATAACATTCCAATGATCTTCAATTCTTAAAGGATCTTTACCTACTAAATAAGTCATCATTTCATCAACTGCAGCTTTTACGGTTGCCGCTTTACCTTCGATGACCGGCTCTCCCCAACCAACAATACCTTCATCTGTCTCAATTTTTAAGAATAACCAGCGTGGTTGGACTGTGAATAATTCATAACCTGTTATTTTCATAATGAACACTCTCCATTTATTAGTAGTATTAGTTTTTGGCTGCTAATGTAAATTGCTTTGCTTTTTCCGTTAAACGCACTAAATACTCGCCTGTTATTTCCTCTTTTGTATTCACAAGAGAACTACCAATTCCGAGTCCTGCAGCACCAGCAGCAAGATAGTCCTGGATATTATTTAAGCCCACACCGCCTGTTGGCAATAAAGGAATTTGCGGCAGTGGTCCCCCCATATCCTTGATAAACTTCGGACCTAAAGTCGTTGCCGGAAAAACTTTAATAATATCGCCGCCTTGTTCATAGCCCTCCAAAATTTCAGTCGGAGTGTAAGCAGCAGGAATACTCACCGCACCATATCTTTTGGTCATCCGAATCGTTTCAGCCTTTAACGTCGGAGATAGAATAAATTGAGCACCTGCAAGAAGGGCGCTTCGGGCAGATTCTGGATCCAAAACCGTTCCTGCACCTACGGCCATTTCTTTGCCAAATGTATCAGCGACCATCTCAATTGCAGATAGCGCTTTCGGGGAATTCATCGTGATTTCAACGACTCTTATCCCCCCTTCATATAAGGATCGAACAATGTTTAATGTATCCTCAGGTTTTGCTCCGCGTATAATAGCGATTAATTTATGATCTAAGATTTTTTGCAGTGTACTCATTAGACATTCCCTTCCTTCTTAAAAACTAACGATTGACTTCATCCCTTAAATTTGATTGAGTAAATTGTTTCAATTCAATCCTGTCCGGTAGTCCTTCTATATCACCGTTTATGGTAGCAACCATAGCACCGATTGCGCAGCCTCGTTTCACGGCCTCTCCAATAGATAGGCCATCGAGAAATCCAGAAAGTACTCCTGCAGCAAAACCATCTCCTGCTCCGACTGGATCGGCTACGTTTTTAACTGTAAAACTATCAATATATCCTTTTTCAGCTGCAGTAGAATAATAAGCTCCTTTTTCGCCAAGCTTGACGATCACGGTCTCTGCACCTAAAGCCAGTAAGGAACGAGCTGCTTTTTCACAATCCCTTGTGCCAAACAAAAATTCACATTCACCAATCCCAGGTAAGACAATGTCTGATTTCCCTGCAATTTCTAAGATGGTTGCCCTTGCTTCGTCATCTTCCCACAGCTTCCTGCGAATATTCGGGTCAAACACAACTCTCCCCCCGTTACCCTTAGCTATTTCAATCGCATAAATGATGGTCTCTCTACACGATGGACTTAGAGCGGGAGTAATTCCTGATATGTATAAGAATTTCGCCTGAGCGATATACTCCTGATCAAGATCAGCAGGAGTAAGCTGACTCGCTGCTGAATTCTTTCGGTAATAGTAAATATTAACCCGATCTTGATTGATAATTTCTTTAAAAAATACACCTGTTGGGGCATTCTCGTCCAAAGCTACTCGACTAATATCTACCCCTTCTCCGCGAACGGAAGTTAAGATTTGAGCTCCAAATTCGTCTCTCCCTAACCGGCTAATCCACCCCGCCTTATGGCCAAGTTTTGCTAGCCCAATAAGTGTATTCGTTTCTGCACCAGCTATCTTCGAGGTAAATTGATTTGAATAGCGCATTTTTCCAGGCGTATTTGGGGTTAGTAAAACCATCGTTTCCCCAATGCTTATAACATCCATGTACTCACCTTGTTTCTTATAAAATACATCCGATACTTTCAGATATTTTCTTTGATGTCCAAAGGACGCGTTCCACTACCTCTGCTTTTTGAGCTAGCATTCGTTCTTTTGGACCTGCCACACTAATAGCAGCTTGAATCCTTCGGTCCGCACCAAAAATAGGAGCTGCCACACAATATAATCCTTCTTCATTTTCTTCATCATCAATGGTGTAGCCAATTAATGAATACTGATATAGTTCTTTCTCTAACTCTTCCCTATTGGTGATGGTTTTCGCGGTGATTGATACTAAGTCAACCCGATCTAAGATGCCTTTTCTTTCCTCATCTGCCATATTCGCTAAAAAGGTTTTACCTAACCCCGTACAATAAAGCGGTTTACTGTATCCCGTTTGAGCGGTTGTTCGAATCGATCGATTGCTGTTTATTTTAGTAAGATAGACCAGATCTTCCCCTGACAGCGTTGCCATAAATACTGTTTCCTGAACACTTTGCATTAATTTTTCAAGATATGGCTTCGCTTGAAGAGAAATATCTAAGTTCTCCATAGCCATGGTGCCAATGTGAACTAACTTTGCTCCAAGCTTATATTTCTTCATGCTGTCTAAACTTAAATATCCTTGTTTTAAAAGAGTGGCAATAAGGTTCGATGTGCTGCTCTGCGGAAATGAAAGTTTTTCACTAATCTCTTTAATCAATAACCCATCAGGATTATGGGCTAGTAATTCAAATACCTGGAGAACTCGTTCAGCCGATTTTACCGACATAATCTCCCTCCTTTATTACACATCACATATATGATATCAAATCCTATATGTGATTATTACTGACACATAATAGCACCTCTCAATCTCTCCGTCAACCGGTTAATGCAACCGTTCACAAAAAATAATGACTCCACAGGTGGGTTCCTTTCGGGGACAATCGGGAGATTTGCACACAAAAAGGCACAACTAGTTATTTTTAACTAGTTATGCCCTTTATGCTCCATATCCACACCTTGATCTCCTGTTACCTGTGCACTAAAGCCTAACTGGATTAGTAACTCTACTAAATAATTTTCAAACTCCTATAATTCTATAGGGAGTATATCTAAACCTTCCAGTAATGTAGATGAGATTGAAGGCATGCTGGGAAAACAGCATGGTTTTTTATTTCTTCACCGGGGCGTGTCAGGCACGATGTAATCCGAATTTCAAAAAAATGTAACCTAATATTCAAAAAGATGTAAAGTAATTATGGGATAATGACTACTTTAAGGGTTTGTTAAAAAAGATCGAAACTCCTTCTTTTTCTGTTTAACTCTTTCAGAAACTGGAGAAGCGTCCATAATCTAATAGATACATATGAATATTGTGTAAATTAATTATTATTCAGCCTAGGTGGTGCAAAGTTTGGTACGGACGAGAAAGAAAAGAAAAAGAGTAAGATGGGGTAGATTATTTAACGCCCTTCTTCTCATAGGTATCTTTATGGTTGGTCTTTTTACTGTATTTCAGTACATAGAAGGAACTATAAAAACGCTGAACCAACCACTTAAAAAAGTGGAAGCAAAACATTCTTTTCAAGGGGAGAAAAATAAAATAGATGAAGTAAATGTTCTATTATTAGGAAGTGACTCCCGCGGAGAAAAACAAGCTCGAACTGATACGATCATGATTGCACATTATGATCAACACACTCATAAGGTGAAACTTATTTCCCTAATGCGTGATATGTATGTTTCTATACCTGGACATAAACCACAAAAATTAAATGCAGCTTATACATATGGAGGTCCAGAATTACTGAAGGAAACCATTAAAGAAAATTTCGGGCTAGATATTCATTATTATGCGATAGTCGACTTTAAAGGATTCGAAAAAGCGGTCGATCTCCTCGTTCCAAATGGAATTGAAGTAAACGTACCATATGAGATGTCTTCTGGCATAGGAATGAAGTTAGAAAAAGGAATGCAACAACTGCATGGTAAAGAGCTGTTAGGATATGTCCGTTTTCGTCATGATCGTTTAAGTGACTTCGGACGGGTACAAAGACAGCAAGAAGTGATCTCAAAATTAAAAGAAAAAGCTGTAAGTCCACATATTGTGGTGAAACTTCCTGAGCTATTAGGTCTTCTAAAAACATACATCGATACAAATATTGATACTTACACACTTTTGACGATTGGAAAAGACATTTTGACTAAGAAAAGTGGAGACATAGAAACAATTCGAATCCCTGAAGATGGCAGTTTTCAAAATAAACGTCTTGAAGAGATTGGTGAAGTATTAGAAGTGGACTTTCAGCAAAATAAAGAAGCTCTTAAAAAATTTTTAGGAGTATGAGAATTGTAACCAAAGTAAAAGTGACGAACTAGAGATTATAAAAATCTTCATAAGTTATGGATTCACGATTACAGTAGAAATTTTCACAGTTCCTGAAGGATACAAAAGCTTAAGTAACGGCGAAATTTTCACTTGAATTTATATTAGATAAGCATAATTATAATATTTTTTGCTTATAAGGTTTTAAAATTTTAAAAAACTCAGAAATATATTGACAATTATTTAATAGATTGATAAAGTTTAAAAAAATATTTCTTATCCAGAGAGGTGGAGGGACTGGCCCTATGAAACCTCAGCAACAGGTCTAATAAGACACTGTGCTAATTCCATCGGGTGTGAAGCCTTGATAGATAAGAGCTACGTTATTATTTGTCAGTAACGCACTCATTTATCTGAGTGCGTTTTTTGTTTTTTCTGGATGTAGGAAAAAGGAGACTATGATGGAGAAGAAAGGCAAGCAAAAATTTCAAAGAAAAATGCAAACACGGCATTTAGTTATGCTATCGCTCGGCGGAGTGATTGGAACAGGATTATTCTTAAGTTCGGGTTACACGATTCAACAGGCTGGCCCGTTTGGGACCATTCTTTCCTATCTGATTGGTGCACTAGTGGTTTATCTCGTCATGCTATGCTTAGGAGAGCTTTCCGTACATATGCCTGAAACTGGTGCCTTTCACAGTTATGCGACTAAATATATTGGACCAGGGACTGGGTATACAGTTGCTTGGTTGTACTGGCTAACTTGGACTGTTGCTTTAGGTTCTGAATTTACGGCTGCAGGATTATTAATGCAGCGATGGTTTCCATCCATTAATGTCTGGAATTGGAGTTTGCTGTTTGCTATTTTGGTTTTTGTCTTAAATATACTGACGGTTAAGTTTTTCGCTGAATCTGAATTCTGGTTTGCGTCTATAAAGGTAATAGCGATTGTTCTGTTTATTGTTGTAGGAGCAGCGGCAATGGTAGGTTTTCTTCCGATGACTCATTCCCAATCGGCACCGTTCTTCTCTAATTTTACAAGTGCAGGTTTATTTCCTAATGGTGCTTTTGCGATTGTCATGACAATGCTTGCGGTTAACTTTGCCTTTTCAGGAACGGAATTAATAGGAATTGCAGCGGGGGAAACAGCAAATCCGGAAAAAGCGATACCAAAGGCTATTCGTACAACATTGTGGAGATTGATTATCTTTTTTGTAGGAACGATTGTTGTATTATCTGCATTATTGCCTACTTCAGATGCAGGAGTATTAGAGAGCCCCTTTGTTGCCGTTCTTGAACAAATTGGCGTACCATATGCAGCGGATATTATGAACTTTGTCATATTAACAGCCATTCTATCTGCTGCAAACTCAGGTCTTTATGCCTCTTCAAGAATGCTTTGGTCACTAGCAGATAAGAATACGATATCACCCATTTTTGCAAAATTAACAAAACAAGGTGTTCCAATATATGCAGTCATTTTTAGCATGTTTGGCGGTGGTTTAGCTTTGTTCTCAAGTATTATTGCACCAGATACAGTGTATATCGTACTTGTATCCATCTCGGGCCTAGCTGTGGTGGTAGTTTGGATGAGTATTAGTGCTTCACAGTTTTTCTTTCGCAGACAATATATTAAAGAAGGAAATTCCGTAAAGGACTTGGTTTATCGTACACCATTCTATCCTTTGGTACCAATCGCTTCCTTTATCCTTTGTCTTGCTTCATGTATTGGAATCGCATTTGACCCCACCCAACGAATTGCCTTATATTGTGGCATTCCATTTATATTGTTTTGCTATGCAAGTTATTATGTAACCCAGAGTTTAAAGAAAAGAGGAGCAGACTATGTCCAACAAAATCAACCCTATTAAGGCTATTTTATCCGAACATTCCATTATGCTACTGGACGGAGCGTTAGCCACAGAGCTAGAGTCGCATGGGTGTAATTTGGACGATCCCCTCTGGTCTGCACGTGTATTACTAGAAAATCCAGAATTGATTTATCAGGTTCATACTGACTATTTTCGTGCTGGGGCGGACTGTGCCATAACGTCAAGCTATCAAGCAACCATTGACGGTTTTTCCAAGCGTGGTATCCAAGAGAAAGAAGCTTTAGAACTAATTAAGAAAACGGTGTTACTTGCGAGAAAAGCAAGAGATGATTTTTGGCAGGAAAATTCACAAACCAATAGACCTAAGCCATTGGTTGCCGCATCCGTTGGCCCTTATGGGGCTTACCTAGCCGATGGTTCAGAGTATGTGGGAAACTACGGTGTTACAGATGAAACATTAATAGACTTTCATCGCACAAGAATGTCAGCGTTGATTGAAGCAGGTGCTGATCTATTAGCATTTGAAACGATTCCTTCCCTGCAGGAAGCAAAGGTATTAGCTTCATTGTTGAAGGAATTTCCAGATACATATGCCTGGCTATCCTTTTCTTTGAAAAATGAGAAAGCGATAAGTGACAGTACGCCGCTGGCAGAGTGTGCGAGAGTGTTTGGTGACAACGAACAAATTGTTGCCATTGGTCTCAATTGTGCACCAGTGACAATCGTAACAGAAGCTATCAACGAGTTGCGAACAAACACCAAAAAACCGATTATTGTTTATCCGAACTCTGGTGAAACCTATAATCCAGAAACTAAAACATGGCATGGTCAAGAATTATGTAATGGGCTCGACTTTAAATCTGAAGAATGGTACCTTGCAGGGGCACGACTAATAGGAGGATGCTGCAGAACAGCACCTCATCATATTGAAGAGATTTCAAAAAAGTGGCGAACTTCTTAATTAAGGTTAATAAAAAAATGGGAAAGGAGTTCAGCTCCTTTCCCATTTTAATAAACCTTTACCGTTCTTGTTGCACTAATTAAACCTTTTGAATCCTTTGCCGTTACAAATAATTTGGTTCCAGCTTTTTGTTTTGGAATGGTTACTTTAAAGTTCCCATAGATATTTGCTTTCGATGTATAAACTTTGGTGCCGATTTTTACTGCGACAACTGCATACTTTTCGGTTTTTCCGGTAACGGAGGTTGAGTAATATCTTACAGAATTCACAACCGGTATATTCGGTGCGACTCGATTAACCGTTAAGGATCGTGCATTACTAACCTTACCAGCTACGTTTGAAGTTACTTTAATTGAAGTACCGCTGGTTTGAATCGGGATGGCCACTTTAAAATTGCCAACACTATCTGCTTTGACGCCGTAAGATTTTGTGCCAATAAGAACAGATACAACAGCATACTTTTCGGTTTTTCCTGTAACCGTTGCCGCTTTATTGTTGACTATGTTAACAACCGGGACATTCGGAGCAACCCTAGTAACCTGCATTTTCTTCGGTAAGCTGATGTTTCCTGCTGCGTCCTTCGCGGTGATGCTCAATTCCACGCCGCTGTTTTGAGTAGGTATCTTGACTGTGAACTTTCCATAAGAGTCAGCAATGCCGCTATATGATAACGTCCCTGCTTTCACGATAACGGTGGCTGCTTTTTCGGTTACCCCTGTTACTGTGGTCGATTTGTTTGTTACCGTATTAACCACCGGAATATTTGGAGCAATTCTTGTAACTGCCACCTTTTTGGACTTACTTTGGTTCTGTGCGAGATCGGTTGAAGTAACGGAAATTGCCGTTCCACTAATTTGAACCGGGATTATTATTTTAAAAATTCCATTCAGATCAGCAGTGGCGCGGTAAGTTTTACTACCTATAACGGCTTTAACAATTGCTCCGGCTTCAGTTTTCCCTGTGATTTCGACTGCTTTATTGGTAACTGGATTAACTGATGGTTCTGACGGTGGAGTTCGATCCACCACGGTTTCAATCGTAGCTCCGCTAATATTTCCGGACTTATCTATTGCGTTCACAAGTACTTCTGTATCTGCCTTTAATTTTTCAATCGTTATTGAAAAGTTACCATTTTCATCTGCTACATCCGTACCAAGTGATTCACATTTACCATCGACCATTACTTTAACGGTTGATAATGGCTCCGCTGTTCCGGTGATTTCTACTGAGCTATCAGTCACTTCATTTACGACAGGGGCTTCTGGTGATGTTTCATCCACCGGAGGAACCGTATCGACCTGTTTCTCGATATAAGCCGATGAAACATATCCAACGTAAAGTCCATCGACTGTTTTCACTGGGAACCAGACAAATTGATTTCTGCTTGTTTCAGTCTCATCAAATTCAAATGGACCCTCAATGAGTAATGGTGTATTGATTGGCAATACCTTTTCAACACACGGTGCACCTGGTCCTTTTCGTAAGTTAACCTTATCCTTTGTTGTAATCACTCGGTCTCCTTCAGTTAATCGGATCGTTGTCTCATGAACACCCTGTACGATATATTCGGGCTGTAGAAATTCAATAAACTTATCAACGTATTTGAAATCCTTCACTTCAAATGGATACCTTTCTAAGAAGGTATCGTCCAAGTAACTTTCTTTTTCGATTTTTCCGAAAACTAATTCTTGATAGGCTTCATGATTAATTTCTCCCGTTTCTTGGAATAGAGGACTATTCACTTGCACGACCCCATTGTACGCCATGACAGGAAAATACCAATTTTCAATAATGTCTCTTCCTGCTCCTTTGATGTGCGGAAGCGTAGTCAAACTGGCCTTGTAATTGAGAATACGTACGCCTGTTTCGATATTGTAAAGAATATCATTCTTTAAGCGCTCTTGCTGTTCATCTGGTAATGTTGTATCTGTGATTTGCATAATCCCAATTCCCTTGTCATTCGAGATGTACGGCTTACCATCGACGAATTGTCTCCAGTCGGATTCTTTTGTGGCAATCCCTTTTACGACTTCAGGCGGAATATCCGCTTGGATTGCAGCGTTTGTCAACAAACAATTGATATGTTGGTAAGTTGGGTTTTCATTTGGTTTAATGGCACCATATTTTGCACAATTCAATGACCAATCTGTTTCCGATTCTGCTGCCGCTTTCCCATGAAACAAACTGACCATACATGCCGTTAGTAACACTGATTTTACTAAAAAAGATTTCATGACTCCATTTTCCCCAATCTATTTATTTATGTAGTTATCAATCTATTTAACCTTACTTGTCGGTATCTTAGCAATACAACCATTCATGCTACACTTTTGGTATTTGCTATCTGTTATTTTCGATAAACTTTCCTTTCAATAATTATATGATGAACACCCTCTTTTACAGGCACCGCAGGAAATATTAGCCAATTACAAGATGGACACATGCAATCTGTAAAAGAGTTTAATGAAGAAACACAATTCCAGCAACCAATAAAAGGAATAAGTATATACCATTTTCAAAATCTCTCTATTGTTTCTTTGTTCTTTTTTTATTCAATTAATCCCCTCCAAAACTAGCAAATACATCAATCATAATCATTTTCATTTCAGCTAACACTTTCATTCTACCATTTTCCACCAATAAGCACTCTACATATTCAACAAATGACGATAGAATTCTTCCTAATTAAACGTTTGATTGAAAGTGCCACAAACCCTTTTGAAAAAAGAACCTTAGTCTCAATTCAAGAGATTTTTCTTGTCGAGGAAAAGCTCTGCTTTCTTCTCAAATACTACAAAGCTAGCCAATAAAAATGACTTTCTACAATCATCGACGGGTTCTTCCAAGTTGGCATGTTAATCAAACGATTGTGTAAAAATAGGATAAATCCCGTTGTTTAAAGCTTTCCCTCTGGATTAAGGTAAAATAATTGTCGGTGATCGACTAGATTTTAATAGATTATTCCTCCAGATTAGCAATAATGATCATTTTCGTCTAAATACTGCATTCTTTGGCAAATACCTTGTTTTTCTCCTTTTACACAAACGATTGGTTAAAACTCGCCTCAGCACCCGTCATGACTGGACTTATCACTTCAAATGCGTGAAAAGACTGTCGATAGCTGTCTCCAACCATGCCTTTTTTAAAAAGGAACAGGTGGGCAGCTGAATTAGAATTTCTCCCCAGTCAAATATGTGGCCTTTTACTGAGTGTCCTCTAGTAAACCTAGTTACAGAATAAATATAGGTGGTTATCAAAAGGAGAAAATTGTATTTGGTCAGGGGTTCCAATCCGCTTAATGAGAAAAGATACAACGAATTTCCAATTATAACCCAGCAAGTGTCGTAAGTTTTGTAAATTATGTAATAAGTGTCCGATTTTATGTCGTAAGTTTCGTAAATTATGTAATAAGTGTCCGGTTTTATGTCGTAAGTTCCAAAATACTTCAATTATTCGCTGATAAGTTACTTAGTTGGACTAATATCCACAGCTTTAAGCCCCTCAGCTCCCGCATATTCGAAAAAGAGGGAGTTTCTTTGCGCAAGTTAGGATTTTGTTTGCGAAACTATACGATTTGTTTGCGAAACCGAGCTATTTGTTTGCGAAACGACACCATTTGTTTGAATAAATCCATACGTTAGTCATAAATCATTTTTCGAACAATCTAAAGTACCATCATTTCGTATAGGTTTTATCTACCTTCATTGTTGTAATTAGCAATTGAACTGTAATGATTAACATTAAAATCAAAATTACAGCGCTCATATAGTATTGAATATTAGGTTTATATCCATATTTACTGAATAGAAAAAAAGATAAGATAAACAAAAAAGATAAAAACAGCTCAAAAATTAATGTAATAATAAAAAAGAGTACATAAGGAATAACAATCTCTTTGTGAGAAACGTGTTTTAAAGTTAATCCCTCCCAACATAAGTCTGCTAATTTATTTATTTTCCTCATTGGTACCACTCCTATTAATTCCAACTCAAATCAATTGCGTCAATTAAAGAATATATAAATATGACCAATTATTTCCTTATTACTGGAAAAATAAACTATTATTTTTCATTTATTATATTTGCGTTGGTTTTATGGTGGTACCTCTAATTTAAAAATAGATATTAATACTGATCAATATTTTTATTGCACTTAATAAACATTTCTTGATTATGAAAAAGAAAGGGGGAAAGGGAGCTAACAATAATATGGTCAAGGACTTCAATTCCCATGATTTTTCCAGCTTCAACAAGCCGCTTTGTTACTTCTAGAACACTAGCACCATTACGCATTTTTGTATTGCTCTAAAGGAACTTTAAGCATAACAAAAAGGCTTCACGCGGAGCGAAACCTTTTTTGTTAACAGAGTTCATATTATTCTAATCTTGATGTAAATTAAATATTCTAGCCTACTTTACTTCCTTCTATTGCATGTTGCCAACTTGGGTAGTAATACAAAGCACTCCGCATTAAATCAGGATAAAGTTGTTTTACCTCTTTTTTACGTAGAGAATTACCTTGGTTCTGTAACTTCTGGATCTGAGTAATGACTTCCTTTGATGTGAATGGAACATCCATTTTTCATTCCTCCCTTTCCAAGTTATCTTTACTATTTTCCCCTTTGGCTAACAATATAAAACCCGAAAACAAAACTTTGCACCAAAAACTCCTTTTGCGTTCATAAAATATTGCTTTTTTTAGTGAGTACAAGGAATCCTTATATTTCTTATTTTGCTTGAAACTCCACAGGGACTATCCAGGCACACTTTCCTGGATTTACCTTGTTTATCCCAAGAATAACATATTTAGGGATTTTCTGTTGTTAATTTATCCAGTACTATTGGTTTGTAGGAGAAGAAGTTCACTCCAGCACCAATCGATGAAATTACAAACTTCGACCATTTCCCTCAAGTTTTCCTTTCAATTAAACGTTTGATTAGAATGGATGCATTCCTTGATAAATATGAATCAGCCTTCTCCAAGGCATAAATAAATTGTTGAAAAATGGTCTTAAAATTGGAGAAAGAACAGTCCAAACCACTTTTGTCATTAATCGACGCCGTTCGATTAAATTCTATTTAGGCTATACTATTCAATCGTTTAGTTAAAAAGGCTACAAGTACTGATTTATAAGTACTTCCCCTTCGAAGCAAGAATGAAATTTGTTGAGAACCAGAAGTAAATTCCGCAGGAAATAACCCAACTTTCCACAAAAATTGATAGATTTCTATTAAACTTACATAATTCCATTAATTGCCCGTCTTTTCCCTATATTTAGATTGACAACTCAATAATAAAAATCATCGTTAATAGTCCAATGACAAAAGAAAAGGTTGCCGATCGTTCGTTTCCATCTCCATGGCTTTCAGGAATTAACTCTTTATACACAACAAAAAGCATGGCTCCGGCTGCAAATGCTGCTAGTCCATATGGTACGATATTAAGGAATTGGTCAGTTAAATGGATTCCAAGAAAAGCTGATACAAACTCAATAGCTCCTGTAAAAGCAGTATATAAAAAAGCTTGTACTTTAGGAATACGATTAGAAACTAAAAATAAGCATACAAGAAATCCTTCCGGTATATTTTGAAGTCCAATTGAAAAGGAAACAAGGGATCCTAAACCCTCATATTTACTAGCATAGCTGACTCCTACTGACAGTCCCTCTGGTATATTATGTATAGCCATAGCAGCTATTAATAGAAGTGGCCTTGCTTGTCCAGAACCATGGGTTGAATGGTCAACTTCTTCATGTGGTAAGATAATTTCTAATATGGTAAGCATAGCTGTCCCGAGTAAAATCCCTAAAGTTAATACGAACATGTTTGAAAGCTTTAAGGTAGAAGGAATTAATGCATAGGTAGACGCTGCAACCATAATCCCTGCACTATATGCCAATAAATTATCCTTAACGCGGTGCGATACATTGTTTAATAACAAAGCAGGCCCCGCTCCAACCGCAGTACATAATGCACTCATAATTATTCCTAAATTGGTCCCCACAAAAAACCACCTTTAATCATTTTTTATTGCATTATATGTACAACCACTGTAAAAAAGACAGGTTTCAATTAACCTAAAATCATAGACGATTAGCCTTACTTCCTACAGAAGTAAGGCTAATCGTATTTCGTTGTAACAATATTCAAAAGCATATTGTTGTTTTTAATGAACCATATGCGTGAAGATGTGCTCCCCTTTTGTGTTTTGACAAATATCTACTTACTCCATTTTTACTTCCAGGGGTAGTGTCAGGAAAATGCGGATTTACAACGTTAAGGAAAATCGAATATTAATAAGCCCAATTCCTCTATATTATAATAGAGAAATTGGGCCCCTTTTCGTTACTCCATTAAAGCGCCCTATTCTTGAATAAACCACATCTTATATCAGATAGCATATTAAGGGAAATCAGTCTTTCGAACCTGATTTTTTCAATTTAAGTACGTAAATCTTGGTAATCTAATACACGAAAAAAACCTTATCATACCATTTCGATTAAAGTATTTAAAAAATAATGCCATTATAGAACCATGTTGGTTTGATAATTGAACAATTGCACGAGAAAAGACATTGATGAATGTTGGAAATAAAAGTATTCCAGATAATACTCCAATAGATGTTACCCCGATTAAAATCCTATACTGCCCTTCTAAATAATTTAAATCCGGCGACTTTGCAATAAGTTTTGCTGTGAGAGGTTGTTGAATCATTGTTGAAAGCCTTGACACAATGACAAGTGTACTAAATAAAGAAACTGCGGTTGCAATTAATTTTACCCTTGCACCAGAAATCCTAGTTGAATAGGCTAAAGTCTCAACCATTGTTATTATCAATAAAAGTAAAGATATGATAATCAGCTTACCCGTAATTAGTTCCATAAAAAGCCCCCTAAAAGTACCTTCTTTTACTATTTTCCTTCGATTGTCCTATCCTTTAATAACAATTATTTCAAATTTCCATCATTTGCACAATCCGTTACTCAAGAATCTGGCCCTAAAATGAAAAATGAGCGCTTATCCTTGTTCCAGGATAGCGCCCGATTGTTGAAGATCAAAGGCTGTAGAAGCTAGCTCGTACTTTTTTTAACTCTCAAACTCGTTGTCCGAATAAGAAAAGGCTATTATTATTACCATAATCAAAAACGTTCCATAGTTAAATCAGTATTTACGGAAACTGCAGCTTTATTACCATCGGCAGCAGAGATAATTAATGAGGAAGGTCCGGATTTTTCAGTTTCTCCAGCAATATATATATTTTTTTGTGTTGTTCTACCAACACCATCTGTTACAACTGTTCCATTTTCTTGTACTTCACACCCAAGCTTTTCAGCAAATTGATTGGGGCGATAAAAAGATGGAACAACAAACCCACCTGATCTTATGATCGTTTCTCCTGATATAAATTCAATTTTTTGTAGATAACCGTCATCACCTATTAAGTTTTTTATCGGCTCCGATTTTATTTTGATACTACGTTTGTGTAACTCTTGAACTCCTTCTTTAGATAGTTCAACTCCATTTGTTATGACAACTAAATCCTTCGACCAGTTATAAATTAATTTTGTCATATGCACTACATGCTCTTCTTTTTCTGCCATAACAATTAATGGCTTATCCCTTAGCTCCCAACCATCACAATAAGGGCAGCTAAAAAGGCTTTTTCCGTAAAAATTTCTTACATCTTCGATAGAAAAAACCTCTTGAATACCAGTGGCTAATATAATCTTTTCTGTAACAAATTCCCGACCATCCGTGGTTTTGGCGATAAATAGTTCATTAGCAAAATCTTTGATTATTTCAGTAACCGTTGTATTAAAGTAGGATACAGATGGATATTTTTTCATCTCATTTAATCCGATTTCTTTAAACTCTTGTGGTTTAATACCATCTCGAGTAATAAATCCATGTGACTCATGTGTAACTCTATTCCTATTTGTTCCATTGTCAAATACAGCAATTTTCCTTCTAGCTCTTCCTAAAGTTAAACTTGAGCTTAATCCAGCTGGTCCTGCTCCAACAATAATACAATCATAAATATTCATATCTCTTCACCCTTTACTTTTTAATTATTATCGACTAATTAACGACTTTATAACTCTTTAATATCTATAATGGGAGTAAAAAGCGTGACTTATGGAGCCACTGCCATTTGTTTTGCTATATCAACTATTTTTTGGTGTTTTAATTCATTCAACATCTTTTCTTCTGCAGAGATCATGACCTGTTGTATCAAACACTCAGGATTATGACCTAAACAATAGTCAAATAATGATGTTGGACCTTCAATTGCCTGAATAATATCTAAAAAAGATATACTCTCCCAATTAGGTCTTAACTTATACCCACCATTAGCACCAGAAATTGATTCTACCATTCCAGCCTTAACAAGCTTAGTCAATATTTTGGACAAATACGTAGTAGAAACCTCTTGACGTTCAGCAAGTTGATGCACACCTACATGTCTCTCAGGAGTAGCAACTGCTAGAAATAACATCGTATGAAGTGCATAATTCGTCGCTTTTGAATATTTCATCTTTATAGTTCACCCCAATTAGAGATATTACGAATCCACTATATCTACTTATTTATTTTAAGTCAAGCTAATTGCATTTTCTAATTACCATATATAAAGCTCTATTCGGGACCTATAATCGTTCCTAAACAATCTGGCCCGATTACTGAATATCAGCACTCTCCAGCTATTCCCCAAATTAAGGGGTAATCCCAGCGTCCGTACAATCAGAGGCAAAGTAACTTTCCTTGACTTCGCCCCATGGATAAATCCAGGGGATTCTTTTTTAAACCTTCATCAAAGCCGCCTTTCGGCCGGAGCTTCAAGGTCTTACTACTTCTCCAGTTCATTACGACATGTAGTAAAAACCACATACCGCAGCCCAATCATAGGCACTACGCCACTGCCCTTTTAGCCTCATTGTGCGAGACAATGGGAGCTAAAAGGACTCGGCGATACTTTGTATCTTCTATTTTAGGTAGTTCCTGAAGAAAGGGGTTTTACGCCACTATTTGATAAAATTAAAAATCACAAAATTAGTTGAATAAAAACGCCGAATTAATAATATTGATTTACTGATTAATTATTTTAATGTTTTTGTTAATTATATTAAGTTTCCTTATTTACTATATAAATTTCTTGATATATAATCAAATAAAAGAAAGGAATTCATTATGGCCTATCAAGTAATTACAAATTGTCCCGTCTGCAGCAAAACATTGAAGATTACGAAGTTGCATTGCTCTCATTGTCACACGACGATTGAAAATGAATTTGAATTATCCAAGCTGGCGTCATTATCAAAGGATCAGCTTCATTTTGTGGAAGTATTTTTAACATGCAGAGGGAATATCAAAGAAGTTGAAAAGGAAATGGGGATTTCGTATCCAACGGTTCGAGGCAAGCTAACGGACATCATTTCATCCCTTGGATATGGGCAGAAGAAGAAAAATGAAGTAGACGAGAAAAAGGTTGTCGCCATGTTGGAAAATGGCGAAATCACTCCTGAAGAAGCCATTAAGCTCTTAAAAGACGAATAGGGAGGAATTTACCATGAGAGAAGAAATTGCAAAAGTATTAACAATGGTCCAAGAAGGAAAAATTGATGCAGATAAGGGATCAGAACTTATCCAAGTATTAAAAGAGAAAGAAGAAGCAGGAAGTAAGCTAGTAGAAAAACCGACTAAATATTTAGATAAAACATTAAAAATTCGTGTGGTATCAGCTGAAAATGATAACGTCACGGTCAATTTGCCCATAAAACTTATCCAGGTAGTATTAAAGGCTGGACACAGCATCGCAGCGAGTATTCCTCAATCAGAAAAATATGTAAAGGATCTAGACATAAACCTGATTATTGAAGCAATGGAAAACGAATTGGATGGCCAAATTGTTGATGTTAAATCGGCAAACGGAGATACCGTTTCTGTCATCATTGAATAGTGAGTTGCTTATGCTGCATTTAAAAGTGAAAGCAAAAGACGTTCGGCTCACCATCCCCATTCCATATGCCATTTTAAACATGGGTATATCAATTTTGTCTTCAAAATTGCTTCATCACCATGCAAACAAATGGACAAAAGAGCACTTCGAAAAAAAAAAACTGGACTTTACCATTCCACTGATAGACAAAGAAACGCTAAAGCCAATCGTAAAGGAACTGAAAAATCATAAAGGGATCGTGCTGGTAGATGTCAAAGCTAAAGACGGTACTGAGGTGAAGGTTACCCTATAATGTTTTATAGATTACACCGGTCACTGACCGGCTTTTTTATTTAACTCATAAATTTATAATTTATATACCTTATTGGATTCTTACACAATCAAATTGGATATTCCTACATATGAAGCAAATCGCTAATACGACTTAAATCACGACCCAAGTGAAGATTAATCACTTGGGTCTTCCTAAAAAAAGAAACTCACTAAAGACTGTCCTCTCTCACCTTTATGAAGTCTACATTTTCTTTTTCTACTTCATTTAAAGAGCCATCAAAGGAAGGGTCTGGATGATACCATGACTTACTTGAAAAATATGTTTGCAGATCCTGTGATTTAAAGCCATACCCATGACGTGCATAGATTTCATTTCTGGCTAAACGCAGCTGCCCTTTTGTAAGATTAGCAATGTCTTCTTCACTCACCACCCTCTTATCACTAGCAGGCAAAATATGATCTGAAGAGGAAAGATTTGAACTTTCATGACTTTTTTCTTTTGTTGAATAGTGATCATGACTAGATTGATCTTTATTTTCTACAGCTTTATCTTTTGATTGATTAATCGTTTTGGTGGCTGCTACATTCGATTTAGGTCCAGGCTTATAAAAATCTTTAACCATTAAGGTAAAGCTTATGACGAGCAGCAAACCGATAATCGATCCGAGTCCTACTATTAATCTCGTTTTCGAACGATTTTTCTTTATTTCCATGCGCGTTTTTAAGGTTGAGGGCATGTTCTTATTATCTTGTGCAACCCTCGAACCACAGTTTGTACAGAAATCTACTAGATTCATATATTTTTCACCACAATTTGTGCAAAAATCCATTTGAACATTCCCCTTTCTATTGAATATTCCTTAGTAAAGGACATCCAAAATTCTATACTTGCAATCATACATATTATAGAACAAAAAGAGGTTGGAATTATTTCAAACAGATTATTCTGATGTGACAGCACCATTTCAGGGCCTATAATTTCTTAAAAATCTCCAGTTAACCTTCCTTTCTACAAGTGGGGGATTCAGCCCACCCAAAAAAAGCGAATTAGAACCCACATTTACATGTGTCTAATCCGCTTTTTATTAGGAGCTGAAAGCCCTCGTTTTCAACCTTATTTCTAAAAAAGAAGAAACCTATTTTTTCATTTCGACTAAAAACTAACGCAAGAAATAAAAAAGAAGCCCCAAAAGTTTACTCAACTTATGAGAAGCTTCCGTTAAAATCCTCGGAAATTCAAAATGTTAGAAATTTACTCTCTTATTCAATACCCATATATATCAAGGCTTTGAGAGCGTTATTACACCATTCCTCCCATACATCAAAATATTGAAATAATAGGGGTCTTCAAGTTACTACTTTGAAAATTTTAAAACAAATGAAAAGAATGCTATGAGATGAATAATAAATACTTAATCTCTGCGGAAATCCGCCTCTTTTAATGGAACCATTTTTGTTTTGTTAACAATTTTATAGCCTAAATAACCCATTAGGAATAGAGGTAGTCCAATATAAGAAACCAATATACCATACCAGTCAACCTTAGGGCCGATAAATGCCACATAATTTGTTCCAAGCATTGCGATTAAACATAATACTGTCGCCAAAATTGGACCTAATGGGAACCACTTTGCTTTATAGGGCAGGTCTTTGAAATCTTTTCCTTGTGCAACATAAGCTTTACGGAATCGATAATGTGTAACCGAAATACTTAACCAAGAGATATAACCAGCTAAGCCAGCAGCGTTTAATAACCAAGAATAAACAGTTCCATCACCAAAAAGGGAGGTAAGGAAGCACAGCATCCCAACAAGGGTTGACATGTATAATGCGTAAATCGGAACACCGCCTTTATTTACTTTTTTCAAGAATGACGGAGCTTTTCCTTCTTCCGCTAATACCCAAAGGACGCGCGAAGCGGCGTATAAAGTGGAATTTCCTGCTGACAGAACTGAAGTAAGAATTACTGCATTCATGGCAGCCGCCGCAAAGGCAAGACCTGCATTTTCAAATACTAAAGTAAACGGGCTCACTGCAATATTATCTAAATCTGCGCTTAATAATTTTGGGTCGTTATAGCTAATTATACATCCAATAATAAAAATCGCTAAAACATAAAACAATAAAATTCTCCAGAAGATCTGTTTCACTGCCTTAGGTAAATTTTTCTCAGGATTTTCACTTTCACCGGCTGTAATTCCGACAAGCTCCGTGCCTTGAAAGGCAAATCCTACTACCATAAATACACTAAATATGGATAACAAGCCGCCTTTAAATGGTGCTTCTCCTTTTGTGAAATTTTCAAAACCGCCAGCATGCCCCTTCAATATTCCAAAGATCATTAATAATCCAACAACAATAAAGATTAAAATGGTTGCAACTTTAATCATTGAAAACCAAAATTCTGATTCACCGTAACCCTTAACGGATAAAACGTTTAGGCCAAAAATAAGTATAAGGAAACTTGCGCTCCAAATAATACCTGGGGCATCGGGAAACCAATATTTCATGATCAATGCCGATGCTGATAATTCCAAAGCAAAAATAATCGCATTATTGTACCAATAGTTCCAACCAACAGCAAAACCCAGTGCAGGGTCGACAAACCTTGAGGTATACGTACTAAAAGAACCTGAAATCGGAATAAAAGATGCCATTTCTCCTAAGCTGCCCATGATAAAATATACCATTATTCCTGCAATTATATAGGCAGCTAAAGCTCCACCAGGACCAGCATCATGAATCGTGGTTCCACTGGCTAAAAATAACCCTGTTCCAATTGTTCCTCCGATAGCAATCATGGAAAGATGCCGTGTTTTAAGCTTTCTTTCTAAATGTCCTCCATACCCGTGTTCGTGTACTGTTTCTTGGGATTTAAGTGCAGTATTTTGCATATAACACCTCTTATTATAGTTATAGTAACTCCTTAATCTAGCATTTGTTGATTGCGTTAATAATTCTTTTTTTTAATCGATCAATTCATTAAGGGCATAGAGAAAATTACTAGAAGATTAGCAGGAATCAAAAAGGTGTCTTAAAATATGAATTTCATTTTCAATTACGTTTGTTAGTAGGTCCTCTTCTTATTTGTTTACTTTGTCCACTTGCTGAAGTAATTTTGACAGATTCATTGTTTTCAGACCTTCAGCAGATTTTTCAATATCTTTTGAGAATATACGGTCTTTTTTAATCGAAGGAACAATTTCTCTTCCTTTCTCATAAAGCCGTTTTGTTTGGCTTGCCATTTTTTCAACTCCACGGTATTCAACCGCCTGCATCGCACAAATGAACTCAATTGCTAGGACTCTTCTAGTATTCTGAATAATGTGATAAGCATGCCTTGAACCGATCGTTCCCATGCTTACATGATCCTCTTGATTCGCCGATGAAGGAATCGAATCTACACTTGCTGGATGTGCCAGCGTTTTGTTCTCTGATGCAAGAGATGCGGCAACATATTGCATGATCATGGCACCAGATTGTAGTCCCGGTTCGGGGCTTAAAAAAGGCGGTAAATCATTTAACTGAGGGTTGATTAATCGTTCAATTCGTCTTTCTGATATATTTGCCATTTCCGCAACAGCAATTTTCATAAAATCCATTGCAAAAGCAATTGGCTGTCCATGGAAGTTACCACCGGAAATGACCTTTTCACCATCATCAAAAATTAGTGGATTATCTGTTGCTGCATTCATCTCAATTTCTAATTTTTCTTTTACATAATCAAGTGCTTGCCACGTGGCACCATGAACTTGCGGGATACAGCGAAGGGAATAAGCATCCTGTACTCTCAATTCCCCCTGTGTCGTCGTCAATAAACTATCGCTTAGGTAACCTCGGATTCGTGCAGCGGTATCAATTTGCTGTTGATAACCCCGTGCGATATGAACCTCTTCAGCAAAGGCATCAATAATCCCATGTAATCCTTCAATGGTCATAGAGGAAATTAACTCACTTTGGTATGCGAGTTGTTCTGCTTCTAGATAACCGACAACTCCCATTGCTGTCATTGCTTGGGTTCCATTGATAAGAGCAAGGCCTTCTTTTGCCTCAAGTGTTACTGGGAAGATTCCTTCTTGCTGTAAGGCTTCAAGTGAATCCATTCGATTTCCTTTATAAAATACTTCTCCTTCCCCGATTAGCACTAACGCCAGGTGTGAAAGCGGTGCCAAATCTCCGCTTGCTCCAAGGGAACCTTGCTGCGGAATCACAGGGATAATATCCTTGTTTACTAAATCTAATAACCTTTCAATAACAAGCGGCCTAATTCCAGAATAGCCCTTTAAAAGTGCGTTAGCGCGAAGAAGAACCATTGCTTTTGCAACAACCTCTGGGAACGGCTCACCTACGCCGCAAGCATGTGAACGAATTAAATTAAGCTGAAGATCTTGAACATGATCTTTATTAATAAGGACGTCACTAAATTTTCCAAACCCTGTTGTAATCCCATAGACTACTTTTGATTCTGAAACTATTCTTTCTACTGCTTCCCGACTCTTTCTAGCAGCCTCCATACTCATTTCTGAAGCGCTTACCTTCTGATTTCCGAATAAAATTTCCTTCATTTGTTTTAATGTTAAACTTTGACCTGTTAATGTTATCATTAACGTTCCTCCTCTAGCACTTTAGTATAATAAAGAAAGAGGCTGGATTCCGATTCCTATTAGAATTGGAGTCCAGCCTCTTTTATAACCATTTTTGAATATTGAACTATTTTTTTTCGCAGCCTCATGGGTAATCATCCCTTTATTCATATTCTATAATCCTATTGCTATGATAATTATTCTATGTAACGTAACCTTATCTGTCAACTAATTTTTCAGAATTTTAACACAATAATACTTTAGCACAATAGCAAATGAAAGACTGTCACCCTTAATTAAATGTCGACTTCCATTACATACCGCCCATAGGACGGGACAATCCGCACTTGTTGTAGTTTACCATCTATATGTGCGATTTTTCCCAGTTTTAATGTAAGAGGAGTTCCTGGTAATGAAAGCATATTTCCATTTTTAATTTTGGTAATTTGATTGGTTAAATAACAGGTCGTACGTCCATTTTTCGGTTTGTATTTTGGAATCTTTGGCTTTCCGGAAAAGCTAGTAGGCATGGTTTTATATTTCTTAGAGGCTTCGAAGAAACTTTTCCAATCATCATATACCTTTTTTATTGTTTGTTGATTGGACTGAGAGGGCATAGAAAGGTAATCGGTTTGTTTCATCACTTTAAACAGTGCTTCTACAAAGGTATAGGGAAGGAATGCATTCTTTGGATGGGGCATTTTAAATAGATTTGGTTTTGGCTCCAAAATATGGCCATTTTTATCGACTTTTTTAGGCTTAGATTTGGCTCTCTCAAAACTTTTTAGACGAATTTTATTCATTTGAGGTAAGTGGTCTTGAATTTCTGTTAGAACTTGAAGTTGATTTTCATTTCTTGTTTCTTTTTTTAAAGCAGTGTAAACCTGTCTAATATAGTAGTTGGTGATATTGTACAAGTTTTTCGCTTTAAAACAGAGTGAGTCACAGTAGTCGAACAATTCATGTTCCGGCTGAATTTGTATTTTATAGGATCGATACATTTCATTCCCCCCTCCTGAAGGAACAAGTGTTCTATTTATATTATCATTATACCAAAGAATTTCAAAGAATGTATAGTAAAATTACTGCATTATCCAAAAAAAACGAACAAAAATACAGCTTATATCCCCATAACTAAAGCTAGGGGTTTTACGCTGCTTTTTGATAACTAATTGAAAAGAAAAACGAAACTATATTATACCATTATATGTAATGTGTGATTAGACACTTTTAAGGTTCACCTATTAACTTCTAAATGTCTTCCCATAAACACATAGTAACTACCTAAGCTCGTTTATTAATTTTCTAATCTTTACCTTCACTTCTCTTAGGTTAGACTAATTAAATTTATAAATTCTTCGTATTTCGGCACTTTGGAAAACTACTGCACCCTAGAAATTCCCCTCTTTTCCCTGTCCTTAAAACCATAAGACTGCCACATTTACTACATGTGTCATTAGCACTGCTAGAATCGGAATGTATCCTTTTTGACGGAACCGGCTTTGTACTTCCTAGATTTAATAACAGGATATAATCAATTAACTCATCTCTATCCACCAGCAACACTTGGCCTTTACTTGCTAGTTCACTTGCTGCTTTTGTAAAATAACTATTCGAAACGACCCAAGCTTCCTCTGCCTGATAATACGATTTTGCTCCCATAACCTCTTGAACTGCTTTTATACCTACATCCTTTGCATACCTCTTTGCTTGAACAACAATCTTTTTTCCATCCTTCTTAAGCAATAGATCTGCACCATAATCACCACTGGCGCTCGTTACTTCTGCAGCATATCCTCTAGATAAATAAAGTTCCTTTAGATAATGCTCGAACTGAATGCCATCCATTGCATCAATATCCTCAATTCCAGAATTCCTTAACCGCCCTTTTTCCCTTTTAACTTTATATACAACTACACCAATGATAAATATCACGACCACTCCTACATTCATTAGCGTTAGATAAAGTTTTTGGGTAAAGTAATAGGAAACCCCGGCAACCAATAAAAGGAATAAGTATATACCATTTTCTAAATCTCTCTGTTGTTTCTTTGTTCTCTTCTTACTCAATTAAATCCCCCCAATACTAGCAAATACATCAAACATGGTCGTTTTCATTTCAGCTAACACTTTCATTCTACCATTTTCCACCAATCAGCACTCTACATATTCGACAAATGACGATAGAATTCTTCCTAATTAAACGTTTGATTGAAAGTGCCACAAACTCTTTGGAAAAAAGAACTTTAGCCTCGATTCAAGAGAATTTCTTGTCGAGGAAAAGCTCTGCTTTCTTCTCAAATTCTACAAAGCTAGCCAATAAAAATGGCTTTCTACAATCATCGACGGGCTCTTCCAAGTTGGCATGTTAATCAAACGATTGTGTAAAAATAGGATAAATCCCGTTGTTTAAAGCTTTCGCTCTTGATTCAGGTAAAATAATTGTCGGTGATCGACCAGATTTTAATAGTTTATTCCTCCAGATTAGCAATAATAATCTTTTTCGACTAAATACTGCATTCTTTGGCAAATACCTTGTTTTTCTCCTTTTACACAAACGATTGGTTAAAACTCGCCTCAGCACCCGTCACACCTGGACTTATCGCTTCAAATGCGTGAATAGAATGTCGATCGCTGTCTCCAACCATGCCTTTTTGAAAAAGGGAACCCAAATGGGCAGCTGAATTAGGATTTCTCCCCAGTCAAATATGTGACCTTTTACTGAGTGTCCCCTAGTAAACCTAGTTACAGAATAAATATAGATTTGTTATCAAAATCAGGTACTAACACCCCTTCAGGGGTTAAAGATGCAAATGATATGAAAACTAGATGAAATTGCAAAAAACGGCTTCAAAATTCACTTTTGACCCCCTTTTTGATGCGTTTCGTTACAAAATCGGCTCCAAAAGTGAATTTTGGTCGTTCGATTTACGCAGCCAAACCCGATATCGTTGAGGTGCTTGAATCGTTAACTTGACGATTGGAAGCAGAAATCAATGCGGTGGAAGGGTGTTTGAAATGGTAGGTTTAAAATCTGGCAATATCGAAGGATTTGAGCAGTTTTCACAATTTAGTTCGCTAAAGGAATTGAATACCCATATCGAGATGTGGTTAGCGGTACATAAGCATGATTTTTCAAAAGGGGCACTGATTGGATTGAAGCGGCTGGTTCGTTTTTCTGCCAAAATACCTGGCGTCTGCAATGCGAAAATAGGGACCATTTTAAAAGTGATTCATCAAGAATACAGCGATCATGGAATCTCACGCTCTACTTTTAAACGGATGATTCAAAAAGCAAAGGACTTGGGAATCCTCTCGGTTTATGAAACAGAAAGAAAAAATGGTTCACAGTCTAGTAACTTGTATTCGTTTAATCGCTTTCCTTCAAATGAACTACCTAAAGAGGAAATCTTGAACCACCCTAAAGAAACTAATAATCTTTTAAAAACTGAAAAAGATCAAAAGATAAAAGAACGTAAAGAAGAACCGTCCGAATTAGATCATACCTATGTGAGCGACCGAGTTCCACAGCCTTTTGTTCAACTGGTAAAATGCTTCTTTCCTGAATCAAAGACAATCGAAGAGTATTGGAAAATGGTGAAAATCACCGCCTATCAGCACCATTGGGAAAATGATCCCGAACTAATCCTAGATGTCGCCCTCCAATCCTTTAAGCAGCTCATCAGGAAGCTGAAGTTCAACAGCAACATCAAGAACCCCTTCGGCTATTTTTATGGAATCTTAGATCATAAGTTTTTCATACTTTATCATGAAGCACTCGAAGAGAAGTTTGATGTGAATGATGAGGAAATTGTATTTTGTCTGGGTTCCAATCTGAATCATTAACAGTTTAGTAACAACGGTTTTGGTGAAGAGATCATGTTTTTTGGTTTCACTTTACTACATACACCCCTAAGACTTTTCACATTTCTGGCCACGACTAGCACTTTAATCTGTCACTGGATTGTCACGAAATAAGGCGAATTATGGCGAATCCACATACCATAGTCCGTGGTAATAAAGTCCTAATTACTATTTAATTAATACGAGAGGCAAGGATTAACATATTTTCTAAATTATCTCGACTGAGCAAATAGGTTAAACAATAATACCTGCTAAGTGAGAAATCTACCCGCAAGCTGCCAAAGTAGTCAGAGACGATCCATACAGATAATGAACGCACAACCTTCCTTTCCAACGGGCAGTACATAACAGTTATAGTAGTAGGTATGCCTTTTTTCAAATCAAATGATTTAAAGGAGAGGAAGACCATTATTATTCAAAAAAGCTATTTTATTGAAAAAAAAATGATCTTACTGATGGGAGAATATGATTGTTATGGCAAACTGTGTGCACGAGTCATGGCAGGAGGTTCGTCTTTTCTGGTTGATCGAACACCGCTACAACTATTAGACGATACATTAAATTACATAGGATACGATTTAAGAGGAGCGATGGCCAGTGCCAAACTCATCCTTGGTGAACGGGCGAGGTGTCCAATCATCGTCAACCCTTACTTGGGTATTTGCCTGTTTCCGAACAAATCACCTCATAAAGGGGATTGTATTTGGTTTAGCCCTGAACATATTGTGAGAACAAAAGCGATGGGACATAAGACGGAAGTGGAATTAAGTAACGGTCATTCCATTATCGTTGATTCAAGATTAACTTTCTTTAATAATAGGATTCACAAAGCCAATCAATTGATGCAGATATCTATGAAAAGAGGAAACCATCCAGGTCCGCTCACTTTTTACCTCGAACCCCCAAAAGGGCATAAGTTAACCAAGGAGAACACAGGAAAATACAATTTTAGTAACCTAGATGATGACCATAAATAATGTTTAGATCTGGACTATATCATTGAAAAAGGGGTATTTCTTTGGATAATTCAACTTCTTACTTCGGAATCGTATTAAAAAAATTAAGGAATGCGCAGCAGCTTTCCCAAGAAGCGTTGGCCTACCGCTGCTGTCGACATCCCTCCTATATCAGTTTAATGGAAAGAAATATTAAAAAACCTAGCCTGGACACAATCATGGCTCTTGCTATCGGTTTGGAAATGAAAGCTTCTGAAATGTTAATAGAAGTAGAACAACATACTGAGAACAAGGGGTCAAAGGATGATTCTGATAATGAAGACTAAGACTAATCATTAAATAAAAGCCAGGGATTTCAAATACCTGATTGGAGAATCAAGACTTTTAGTACCCATTTTATGTGTCTATTTTAGTGAGATTAGCTGTTAAACTGTACAAATTTCAATTATTTTTCCAATTCGGTGTGCTTTGTAGGCTACAGCCCGTGGAGCTATACTGTGCCAAGTTATGTAATGGTCTTAAAAAGGAGAATTTCCTTGAAAAAAGAAAAGGCCATTTACATAGGTGAAGTACTGAAACAGTTGCGGCTTGCTACTGGTATGTCTCAAGAAGAATTGGCTCATCGCTGCAAACTAGATCGATCATTTATGAGTGATCTTGAAACGGATAAAAAAGGCCCATCCTTAATGACTACTTTTAAACTCGCTAAGGGTCTAGGGCTCAGGACCAAAGACCTTGTAGGAGAAATTGAAGAAAACATTGATTTTGAAAGTATATTTGAAGAAGAGCCTGAAAAATAAAAAAGGATCTATCTCATTTAGCTAATACCTTAGAAAAGTAAGAGTTAAATCTGCTCTTACTTTTCCTATTTTTAGGCGTATACTATTATATGAAAACATACTTTTTAAATATATGAAGCTATGAATCCCTTTACTTTCTAGACAGGAGGTTAATTGTATGAGGATTGTATCAGAAACATACGGTGAGGAACTAGAGATTAGAAAAATGTACATAGACAACAGTTTCACGATTATTGTCGAGATATTTACGGTGCCTGAAGGTTATAAAAGCTTCGCTAGAAATTCCTATCTTCACCACGATGAATTATCAGGATCTGGATTTCATGAAAATAAAGAAGAGAGTGTGAATCTAGCCGTCAATGATTTATATGAATTGATGGAAGAGTTCCCGGGATAATAATAGTTAAAGAAATATTCATGAATGGATCCGGGAGTAAAGTAAATGATTATTCGAAGGAAAGACGATATTGAGCATTTTTATGATTGGTTTGGGAATAAA
Source organism: Bacillus sp. ISL-75 (assembly GCF_018613095.1). Taxonomy (NCBI): domain Bacteria; kingdom Bacillati; phylum Bacillota; class Bacilli; order Caryophanales; family Bacillaceae; genus Bacillus; species Bacillus sp. ISL-75. Next base: position 7,468 of record NZ_JAGGQX010000012.1, on the reverse strand, counting down.
GCCAAATGGTATGGTTCCAAGCACTACATCACATTACTAGATGAATAAAATAACGGCACACTGACCTTCACTCAATATCGGGCGATGATAGGCATCGGAAGTTATCTCAAACTTTTGCAGTACTTCTCCCGCCTCTGTTCTTCTGATCCTTCGTAATAGTCTAATAGGCAGTTCATATTCATAAAGCATGGCGGTAACGTGTTTGGATATCTATATAAATAATAGCTGCTCCAAGGATAATACTCAGGCAACCTGACCATCTTTGCCTCAACAGGATTTAGATGTATGCCACCCACTATACAAATTCATTATTATATCTGGTGCGGGGCAGGGGATATTACCTTCTCAACAGGAATATTTTTATGTATAATGGAGATATAATATAAAAGAGAGAAGTGTTGCTAGCACTCTTCTTCTGCAGCCCCTACCGCAGGGTGGTTGTTGTCTAGGTTAATTATTATCAGAACCCCCTTTTGCTTGCGACGGCGTAGGGTGGTTTTCTCGTTTTCTAGAACATTCTTCCGAAAAAAATATGCACATACTTCCCGCGCAATCCCCTTCAGAACTTCTCGTAGAATTTCAAGAAATTCTTCCATAATCCATCTAAAAGCCTATCAATCTTCGACAAAGTTAGGGGCGTGACAGGCACTGGGATTTACATCTTTAGTTGAATTTAACGGCTAACTGCCTCCTATGTCATGCTAATATGCATCTTTCCTTATGTTGTGGGCTAATGCCACAATTCATAAATGTGTCCCTTTCTCTTCTTTGGCCGCCTGGGTAATCATTATTTTGCAAAAAAAAAAAACCAACAGAAAAATAAATCTGTTGGCTTTTTGTTTCTCCGTGGAAAATTAGTATTTGTTTAGCTCCTGAATCGAAGTTTGAATGATGACTGGATTCATTTTAGGATCCAACCATTTCAGGATGTTGACAACATTCGTTTGAGAAGTGGAAGTACATCCCAGCGTATAGCCACTTCCAATGTGGAAGAAAATCGCACTACCTTTATTCGGAGTTCGTTGTGTATTGTAGTTAATAACGAAACCGTAGGTATAAGCTGCGATGTTCATGTTTTCAGCACTCTTCCATTGACCTTGTGTTTTACTTCTTGATTGCCAAGTGTTGTAAAGTTTTGAAGTTGGATCATCTACCCAAACATCATCGCTTGTGATTTTTCTATAAGGCATTTTGGTTCCTGGATTTCCATAACGTCCAAATGTGGTTCCAACGCCACAGGGACGGTTCTATTGGTTTCCTTATGGGTTTTAAATGAGGTTAGTTCCAACCACAAGAACCATTCCCTTCACGCTTTAGATATCAGTGTCCGTGAAACACCTAAAATTCTTGCTGTCTGGCGTTGTGACAGCCCTTTGATTCCTTTTGTTTTTCGCAGAATCTCATTTCTTTTAAGTCTAGGCAAACTCTTTAATTGGGCGATTTCAATTCCGTTCAGTACCTTTTTAATCACTTCCCTTGCTTCCTCATCTGTAAATCTTCTTTCATTCACGTGGTCAGCAAGACATTGGTCCTGATTGACCCTTTCATTAAATTCTTTAAATTTCTCTCTAGCCAGAGTGATATCCTCTGAAAACATTCCCAAAATAAATTCATGGTCCAGCAGTTTCCTTGGCTCATCGTTGATACCGTAATATGGCCGGCAGCTGCTCCACCGCCATTCATCCATCCGTTTGACGATTCCTGCTTTAAGTGGATTTTGATGGATGTATCTTACAACGGTTAATAAGTACTGATCATTTTCTACATTCTCACTCTTGAACCTGTCCTGAAAAAGATGTCCTGATGTTTCGTACTTCCAGTTATAGTACAAGACAAAACTAACACCTATTCGCTTCATGGTAATCGAAATATCTTCATTGCCCTCTCTTACCAGCAGGTGTACATGATTACTCATCAAACACCAACCGTAAATCTTCACCTTAGTTTTCAGCTTATATTTTTGTAAAATCTCAATAAAGCTCAGGCAATCCTCATCATCATGGAAGATTTCCTGTCTATTGGCACCTCTCAGCATAATATGGTAGATTCCACTCCCGCTTTTCACTCTGGCTCTTCGAGGCATCTTAATCACCACTGGAAAACATCGGCATATTCTTTTGCTTTACTCCCCTAAAAGAGCAAGCAAGCACCAATATTAGATTTTCTTTTTCTCTGCTCACTGATAGTTCCATTCACTCTTCTCCCCTGCCATTGTTTCACAAGGCGCCATTCCTTTTGGCTTATCTATTTTCCTTAATTGTATTGCCTCACTAAGAGCCTCATCCGATATTGATTTTTCTCCATTTAAGTCAGCAATCGTTCTTGCCAAGCGGATAATCTTTATTTGCACACGGTTACTAAGTCCTTGCTTGATTGACATACTTTGTAGTAATTGCTGCTGTCTGCTTGTTAAAGGTGATTCACCAATCAGCTTTTCAAATGGGACACTTCCATTACAAATCTCTTTACCGTACCGTTTATATTGTGTTTCTCTAGCAGCGATAACCCGCTTTTGTACTTCATCTGATGATTCAATTCCTTTGAAATCGTGATCCTTCAGATTAACTGGCTTTAAAGATAGCAGAATATCAATTCTATCTAAGATAGGGCCTGAGACGCGATTTTGATACGATTTAATTTGATTTTCAGAACAGGTGCAATATTGCTGACTGGAACCAAAATAACCGCAATGACAGGGGTTCATGGCAGCGATAAAAATAAACTTTGCGGGATACGTCACAGTAGAATGGACACGGCTGATCGTTACCTTCTCATTTTCTAATGGCTGTCTTAGCATATCTAATGTTTTCTTTGAAAATTCCCCTAATTCATCTAAGAAAAGAACACCCCGATGGGCTAACGACACTTCACCAGGTTTCGGATTGGTACCACCACCGATAATCGAAACAGATGAGGCAGAATGATGTGGATGACGATATGAAGGTAGGGAAAGGGAATGATAGGGAGCACCGGCTAGTTGGTAGAGACTTATTTTCTCCAACTGAGCTCCTTTGGATAAGGAAGAGAGGATCGAGGGGAAGGTTTCAGCTAGTAAACTCTTACCACATCCGGGTGGGCCGTCCATCAAAACATAGTGTTCACCACTTGCAGCAATTTCTAGTGCTCTTTTTGCAAATTCATGACCTATAATTTGGTTAAAATCCCTTTCTACCACCATGTGATCTTCCAGCAGTTCAATTGGTTGAAGAAGAGGAAACATCGGCCTGCCTGCTAAATGGTCCATGACATCTTGAAGCGTCTCTATGTAAACTAGCTCTAAATCAGTCAATTCAATTTTAGGAATGGTAGGGTCAAAGGGGAGAAAAAGCTTTTTTAACTTCAGTTTTTTCGCTGCTAAGATAGCTGCAATCATTCCTTCCACCGGAAGTATTGTTCCGTCTAATGATATAGCTCCAATAAAACCAGTATCGTTAGGAATTTTCTCCTTTACAAACTTCCCACTTATCAATACTCCAATAGCAATCGCTAGATCAAATAATGGACCATTTTTCTTTTGTTCGGCAGGCGATAGATTTATGGTTACTTTCATATCTACTAAAGAATTCCCCATACTATGCAGTGCAGCTGCAACCCGTTCCTTTGATTCTTTTACCGACGCATCAGGGAGCCCGACAATCACAATGGATTCAATTCCCTCTTTCACCTGAACCTCCACTTGGACACGATATCCCTCCAAGCCCTTTAGTCCAATGCTTGTAACTTTTACTGACATGTTTAAATTCCCTCCTCGAATATATAGTGGATATTTTCTATTTCTCAAAATGGAGATTATGAATAGTTACTAGTACACAATGGTGAAGTATTCAAGAGTAGTTGGATCATGGGGTCAAGTGGTGAAAAATTTGAATAAAGGATTGGATAGGGTAGTAAGGTTGAAATGGGATGAAACAGATAGATAATATATTTCCATTGGTGGGTAAACACACGAGGGGATCTTTAGCGGAAGGAAAGGAGTAAACTGTTTCTATCAAACCTATCATACACTAATTTTCAAAATACTTCATTCATTTTTTGCTTATACCCTGCTTAAAAAAATCAGGATAAAGCCGGTAGAACCGTCCCCATGGTCCTCCCATGGTCCTCCCATGATGTCAATCTAGTAGAAGATACGCTTGTCTCTGCATTAGAAACTAGAAATAAAAAGAAGGGGATGATTATTCATTCTGACCAAGGAATGCCCTACCGGTCAAATAGATGGAAAGAGTTAATGGGGGAAGGGGAAAATAAAATCACTCCAAGTATGTCTAGAAAAGCAAATGCCCTCGATAATGCATGTATAGAAAGCTTTTTCTCTTTCTAAAAGCAGAACGCAAAGAACTAAAAACAGTTAAGGTTATAGACGAAGCTAAACAGATTATTCATGAGTATATAAACTATTATAACCATCACCGAATTCAAGGGGTCTTAGATTACAAAACACCTAAACTATATGCAGCAGCCAGTTAAGAGACAGACCACAGGGCTAGTCTTTCTCCTTCGCTTCTTACAGACCAATTCTCAGAATTCTGGGAGTCTGTCAAGTGCTTTCCTTGACAGGCTCCCAGGGTTCTGAGACCATGCGAAAAGATGAGAAGAAGAAAGGAACCAGAGCGATTATTACTGATTCCTTTCTCTAAATCCGAATTTATATTGTCTACTTCTGGGATCGCAACGCACAGGCACGGAGATTACTATTTGAATTTTATCAATATCTGTGGAAATAAGTGTTGCTAAACAAAAAATATGTTATAGAAGATATAGGTGAAATAAGGTATCATGACCTTAGCAATAATATTAATGATAAGGTAGTGTGGGATTTTGGGGAAATTGAGTCGTATTGCAAAGAAAACAATATTATTCACATCTGTTCTTAGTTTTAGTTTATTGGCACTCACAGGATGTAAAGATAAAGCTATGACTAAAACATTTAATAATGACCAATTTGGAGTCAATATTCACTTTACAGGCAACCAGCCAACCGATATTGAATTAATCAAGAGTGCAGGTTTGCGTGTTGTTCGTACAGATCTTACATGGTCGCGAATAGAGAGGGAAAAGGGGAAATATGATTTTATAACAACTGGATATGACGAATTAACTAACTCATTAATCAAGAATAATATTCGCCCCTACTATATACTCGATTATAGTAATAGTTTGTACGAAAAAGACCTATCTATTGTAACTAATGATGGTCGAGAAGCATTTAATAAATACGTGGATAGTGTAACTAAAAGATACAGCGGGAATAGTATTGTGTGGGAAATTTGGAATGAGCCTAATGGGTTTTATTGGAAACCAAACCCTAACGTTGAGGCATACTCTCAGTTAGTAAAAGGTGCTTCAAAAATAATAAAAAGAAATGATCCTAGTGCTCAGGTTGTTGCACCAGCTCTTACAGGTTTGAATAGTGATTCAATAGTTTGGCTTGAGGAAGTATTCAAACGAGGTGCTATGGAGGATGTGGATGCTGTTTCTGTTCACCCATATCGTGGTGCTCCACCAGAAACTGTAGTAAATGATTATCAATTATTAAGAAAAATGATTAGCAAATATACAAAAAAGGATATGCCTATCGTTTCAGGAGAATGGGGCTACTCAACTACCCATGGATGGTCAGGTCAAGACTTAAACGAAAATAAACAGGCCGAATATCTTGTTAGAATGTTTTTAATTAATGAATATAAAGGAATACCGATTAGCATTTGGTATGATTGGAAAAATGATGGACAAGATCCTAATAATGCTGAACATAATTTTGGAATTTTATGGGGGGATAATAATCCCAAACCAGCTTACCAAGCATTGAAAACTCTTACACACACATTAAACGGATATCACTTCAATAAAAGATTAGAATTCGGACAACCAAAAGACTATATTTTTAAGTTCACTAATACAGCTGGACAAAAAGTTTTAGCTTTTTGGACAATTGAAGCTAATCATTACTTAACAATATCTTTACCTTCAAGTAAAGGAGAACTGGTATCTATGTTAGGTGAAACGCAAACAGTAAAGTGGAATACAAATCAAGTAACGCTAAGTCTTTCTTCCAGTCCTAATTATTTAATAATCGAATAATACGTATTTGGACGAAAAGGCGACGTAACTCAATAACATAGCAACCAACATGTGCGATATGTTTACTGATGAAATTACAATAAGGTTTTTTTCGAAGCAATAGAAAAGCTAATTGTGGAGAACGTGTATATTATCCCGACTCTGTTAAAACAATTTAAGATTATCACTTGTTTGTCCCTGACATATTGATAACTATAAAAGAAACTCCACAGGGACGTTCTCATGGTTTTTAATGAGGTTAGTGCTGATCACAAAAACCGTTCCCATGGACTCACTAATATCTACAAAAAACGCACCCTTGCCCATAAGGGGGCAAGAGTGCATGTTATAAACTAAGATAGAATCGCATCGAATCTATTCATTACCGAATTTAGGATGGCTGATAACTTCTCTTGGCTATCTTCCATAGTTTCACCCTTCACCCCAAAATAAAACTTCGCCTTTGGCTCTGTTCCAGATGGACGAAGACAGAACCATGAACCATCCGCCAAATGATACTTTAGGACATTGGATTGTGGCAAATCGATCTTGCTTTCTGTTCCATTAATGAATCTTAAAGACGTTGAATAATACTCAATAGCTGCTACCTCAATTCCAGCCACTTCCATTAATCGTTCACTTCTAAATGCATCCATTAAACCAGCAATTTGTTCTGCACCATCTTTTCCTTTTAAGGTAATCGATTGGAAAGATTCTAGATAGAAACCGTACCTTTCAAAAATAGCTAAGAGTCCTTCATACATGGTCATGCCTTTTGACTTATAAAAGGCAGCAACTTCGGCAGCTAAAATGGCTGATTGGACCGCATCCTTGTCCCGAACAAAGTCACCAATTAAATAGCCATAGCTTTCTTCATTCCCAAATAATAAGGTAGAAGCGCCTGTTTGATCAAACTCATTAATCTTTTCTCCAACGAATTTAAATCCTGTTAGGGTATCGATTGATTTTATCCCGTAATGCTCAGCAATAGCTCGACCAATTTCCGAAGTAACAATCGTTTTGATTATGACACAATTTTCAGGCAGCGATCCTTTTGCTTGTTTTTGAGATAACAAATACTCCAGCATTAAGGCACCCATCTGGATCCGTAGCCAGGAGGATATCTGCATTGATCTTTTCTACATACTGAATAGCCAATTCAAAGGCCGCATGTTCTTCAGGGTTCGGAGATTTAACGGTAGAGAAGTTAGCATCAGGATGTTCCTGCTCCTTCACAGCGGTGACATTCTCAAAGCCAAATGCCTCTAGCCCCGCACGAACTGAGTTATTCCCTGTCTCATGTAATGGAGAATAAACAACTCTCATGTCTTTTGCCACGCCTGCAACCACTTCTGGGTTTAATTAAAGTGTTTTTAATTGTTCAATATGTATACGGCCACCCAAAAGT
>NZ_JAGGQX010000011.1:0-119451 GCF_018613095.1 Bacillus sp. ISL-75 | reverse complement strand
CGTAATTATTTTCATGGGCGCTGGAGATATTCAAAAATTCCAAGAATCATACGAAAAACAACTTATTAAATAAATGATGTGTGAAAGGTCATTGTTGATTTTATAGCCAAGTTGATTGGAGCGGAAGGCGCGAAGACTCCTGCGGGAGGACGGGGCAGGGGAGACCCCGCAGGCGCGTAGCGCCGAGGAGGCTCCCCGGACCGCCCGCGGAAAGCGAAGCGCCTGGAGCGGAAATCAACAGCCAAGTTTAACAGATTAAAAAAGAACTTCCCCTATATTACCAATGACTAGGTATAAAATTTATCTATTTTGGCATACATTTTACTAGATGATTGGAAATTGGGGGAAGCGGGATGATCTTATTTTTAAAAGCAGCATTAAAAACCTTAAAGGTCTTTATCATATTCACAGGGTGCACGATTCTTTTCTATTATGGTATCATGTTGGTGAATGAAGAATATCAAAATTATCATCGCTATGATGAACCGGAAGGAGCTGCGCTAAAAGTTTCGAACGCAGTGTATGAGGAGGATTCTTCCTTGTTAGATCGGCTGATGTTGTTTTATTTAAATGGGGAGTAAATACGATGGACGAGCAATTAAAGGATTTTTTGGATTATTTAATCGTTGAAAAAGGTTCAGCCAAAAACACAATTATGGCGTATGAGCGAGATTTAAAAAGCTATCTTCATTATTTGATAAATGTCGAATCCGTCCATTCTTTAAATGATGTACAACGTGTACATATTGTCCACTTTTTAAGATTTCTAAAAGAACAGGGGAAATCCTCGAAAACATTGGCACGGCACATCGCCTCTGTCCGTGCATTTCATCAATTTTTATTAAGGGCCAAGGCAACAGATCAAGACCCATCTGTTCAAATAGAAACACCCAGACTTGAAAGATCAATGCCCAATGTATTGAGTTTACAAGAAGTAGAAATCCTGCTGGACACACCTAATACACAAGATCATTTTGGAATAAGGGACAAGGCGATGCTTGAACTGCTATATGCTACAGGTATCCGTGTTAGTGAACTAATAGGTCTTGAGATTGATAATATTCAGTTAACGATGGGGTTTGTTCGTTGTAACGGGAATAAAGAACGAATTATTCCCATTGGACGTGCTGCAGCTGATGCCATAAAACATTACCTGGAAGATGGAAGACCTCGGTTTACATCCGCAAAGCAACAAGATCATGCTTTGTTTTTAAACCATCAAGGGAAGCAGCTAACACGCCAAGGGTTTTGGAAAATATTGAAAAAGCTTGCTAGAGAAGCCGGAATAGATAAAGAACTAACACCACATACCCTTCGCCATTCTTTTGCAACGCATTTGTTAGAAAATGGTGCTGATTTACGAGCAGTCCAAGAAATGTTAGGTCATGCAGATATCTCAACCACACAAATATATACACATGTTTCAAAAACAAAGTTAAAAGACGTCTATAGTAAATTTCATCCTCGAGCTTAATAGAATGAGAGTTCTATAAAAATCATATAATTGTCAAAAAAGCTGCCTGAAATTCGGTGGCTTTTTCCTTGTAATTTTAAAAACATTTAGTACAATAGAGATGTCAGACTTCTGACGAATAGATTTAGATTAGATTTATAATACTAAACTAAAGAGGGCAACCTATTCGTGTGTAATGTTAATATTTGCAAACGTTTTCTACGGAAAAAGGAGGAAGAATTAAATGGCTGCAAATACATATAAACGTATTTTTATTATCGTAATGGACTCGGTTGGTATTGGCGAAGCCCCAGATGCGGAAAAGTTTGGTGACAAGGGTGCAGATACTTTTGGTCATATAGCGGAAAGAATGAATGGTCTGAACATGCCAAATATGGGCAAGTTGGGTTTAAGCAATATCCGTGAAATTAAAGGAATTGAAAAAGCAGAAAAACCATTAGCATATTATACAAAAATGATGGAGGCCTCTAATGGAAAAGATACCATGACAGGTCACTGGGAAATTATGGGCCTGAATATTCAAACCCCTTTTCGTGTATTCCCAGAGGGTTTTCCGGATGAGCTTCTTTCAGAGTTAGAAAAGCGCACAGGCAGAAAAATTATTGGCAATAAGCCCGCTAGCGGAACTGAAATCCTCGTTGAGTTGGGCGAAGAGCATATGAAAACAGGAGCATTGATCGTCTATACTTCTGCAGATTCTGTCCTTCAGATAGCTGCCCATGAAGAAATCATTCCCATTGAAGAGCAATATAAAATCTGCAAAATCGCTCGTGAATTGACTCTTGACGAGAAGTACATGGTTGGCCGTGTCATTGCTAGACCTTTCTTGGGAGAACCAGGCAATTTTAAACGGACTTCTAACCGTCACGACTATGCATTAAAACCATTTGATCGTACAGTTATGAGTGAATTAAAAGATGCTGGCTTCGATGTCATTGCGATCGGAAAAATATCCGATATTTATGATGGAGAAGGTGTAACTCAATCCCTTAGAACAGTTTCTAATATGGATGGAATGGATAAGTTAGTAGAAACATTGGATATGGATTTTACAGGTATTAGTTTTTTAAATCTAGTTGACTTTGATGCATTATACGGCCACCGCCGTGACCCGGAAGGCTATGGTAAAGCACTGGAAGAATATGATGCACGCCTGCCAGAAGTGTTTGCAAAAATGAAAGAAGACGACCTATTAATGATTACTGCAGACCATGGAAATGACCCTGTTGCACCAGGAACTGACCATACTCGTGAATACGTACCTTTACTTGTTTATTCAAAGCGTATGAACGAAGGGAAAGAGCTCCCAATCAGAGAGACCTTTGCGGACCTCGGCGCAACTGTTGCTGAAAACTTCAATGTGAAACTACCTAACTTCGGAAAAAGTTTTTTAAACGAATTAAATTCAAAAGGGGTATAAAAATGAATGCTGAGAAAATTCAAAATGCTGCAGGATTTTTAAAACAAAAATATGAGAGAACGCCCAGAATTGGTCTTATTTTAGGATCTGGCCTCGGTGTCCTAGCGGATGAAATTGAGAACCCTGTAAAAATTCCATATAATCAGATACCTGACTTCCCAATTTCTACAGTTGAAGGTCACGCTGGACAATTAGTGTTTGGTTTATTAAGTGGAGTAGAGGTTGTTGCCATGCAAGGACGATTCCATTTCTATGAAGGATATAGTATGGAAAAAGTAACCTTTCCCGTTCGCGTCATGAAAGAACTTGGAGTTGAAATGTTAATCGTAACCAATGCAGCGGGCGGAGTGAATGAAACCTTCTCTGCAGGGGATTTAATGATAATATCCGATCACATTAATAATATGGGAACAAATCCATTAATCGGACCGAATGATTCCAAGTTTGGTGTCCGCTTCCCTGATATGTCTGAGGCATATACGAAAGAATTACGTGCTGTAGCAAGGGAAATTGCCGACCGCTTAAATATCAAGGTAAAAGAGGGCGTCTATTTCGGAAACCCTGGGCCTGTTTATGAAACGCCTGCTGAAATACGAATGGTGCGCACTTTGGGCGGAGATGCAGTCGGAATGTCGACTGTACCAGAAGTAATCGTTGCCCGTCACAGTGGTATGAAGGTTCTTGGAATTTCTTGTATTTCGAACATGGCAGCAGGAATTCTTGATCAACCACTTACCCATGATGAAGTTATTGAAACAACAGAAAGAGTGAAAGCTGACTTTCTTCAATATATAAAAGAAATTGTAAAAACGATCGCTTTATAACAAAGCGGAAGCGCCCGGTTAGCGGTGTGATATAAATTCTGTTATAGGAAAATTTCGTAAAGTGGTGATTATAATGAGAATGGTTGACTTAATAGAGAAGAAAAGAGATGGACAGGAACTATCAACAGAAGAAATAAATTTTATTATTAAAGGATATACCGATGGTTCGATTCCAGATTACCAAGTTAGCGCCTTAACGATGGCTATCTTTTTCAAAGGGATGACGGAACAGGAAAGAGCCGATTTGACCATGGCCATGGTTGAATCAGGAGATCAAATTGATTTATCACAAATTGAGGGAATTAAAGTTGATAAACATTCTACTGGCGGTGTAGGCGACACAACTACCCTAGTTCTTGGACCTCTGGTGGCTGCACTTGGGGTACCTGTGGCAAAAATGTCGGGGCGCGGCTTAGGCCATACCGGAGGAACAATTGATAAATTAGAAGCAGTAAAAGGCTTCCATGTTGAAATTGAAAATGAAGAATTTATCGACCTTGTTAATAAAAATAAGATTGCTGTCATTGGTCAAAGTGGAAATTTAACTCCTGCAGATAAGAAACTTTATGCTTTACGTGATGTTACAGCAACTGTTGATAGCATTCCACTAATCGCAAGTTCTATCATGAGTAAAAAGATAGCAGCGGGTGCAGATGCCATAGTTCTTGATGTCAAAACCGGCGCGGGTGCATTTATGAAGACACTTGATGATTCTCGGGAATTGGCAAAAGCAATGGTGCGAATTGGGAACAATGTTGGCAGAAGAACAATGGCTGTTATTTCTGACATGAGTCAACCACTTGGTTTTGCGATTGGTAACGCCCTTGAAGTAAAAGAAGCGATTGATACTTTAAAGGGTGAAGGTCCTGAAGACTTAACAGAGCTTTGTTTAACCCTAGGCAGCCACATGGTTTACTTAGCAGAAAAGGCTGGCTCATTAGCAGAAGCACGGACCCTGCTTGAAGGTGTTATAAAGGACGGATCAGCACTTGAAAAATTAAAAGTATTTTTAAGCTCACAAGGTGGGGATGCATCAATTGTTGATGACCCTTCAAAAATGCCTCAAGCAAAGTATACCTTTGAACTTGAAGCCAAAGAAGATGGCTATGTATCCGAAATTGTTGCAGATGAAGTTGGTACAGCGGCGATGATCCTTGGAGCAGGACGAGCAACAAAGGAATCTGTTATTGATTTAGCAGTGGGCCTTGTCTTAAGAAAGAAAATTGGTGACCAAGTCAAAAAAGGCGAATCATTAGTAACGATTTACAGCAACTTCGAAAATGTAGAAGAAGTAAAAACAAAGCTTTATCATAATATTAAAATTTCAGCAACAAAAATAAACGCACCAATCCTTGTCCATGAAGAAATAACAGAATAAAACAGGTTAAAGGGTGTCAGGCACCATGTGAAAAATTCACATGGTGCCTGACACCCTATTTTTATTTTCGCTAGGAGGGAATAATTGTATAAAGTTATTAATTTTGGAAAAAATGGATGCTATAAAGAATGGAGGGTTATGCGAATGAAACGATTTGTCTCTGCGATAGTGACATTTTTTTTACTAACAAGTTTAATGAGTACATCTGCTTTTGCAGCTGAAGAAAAAAAGAATGCTGAAGAAAAGAAGAATGCTGATATCGTCAACAATGTAAAATCCGCTATTTTAATTGAACGTGATACCGGAAAAGTGCTTTATGAGAAAAACAGTAATGAAGAGCTTCCACCTGCAAGTATGACCAAAATTATGACGATGCTTTTAATTATGGAGTCAATCGATCAAGGAAAACTTACTTGGAATGAAAAAGTCAGAGCAAGTGAGTATGCTGCCTCGATGGGCGGTTCACAAATTTTTCTTGAAGCTGGCGAAGAAATGACCACCAAGGAAATGTTAAGAGGAATTGCTATTGGTTCTGGAAATGATGCTTCTGTTGCTATGGCTGAGAGAATTGCAGGGTCAGAAGAAGCATTTGTTGATATGATGAATGATAAGGCCAAAGAACTTGGCTTAAAACATACTTACTTTAAAAATACGACGGGACTCCCGGTCAGTGGTCATTTCAGCACTGCAAGTGATATGGCTATTATGGCGAAGGAACTATTAAAATATGAAGACATTACGAAATTCACCGGGATGTATGAAGCATATCTTCGTGAAAATACAGAAAAAAAATTCTGGCTTGTTAATACCAATAAATTGGTGCGCTTTTATCCTGGTGTGGACGGACTCAAAACCGGCTTTACTGCAGAAGCGAAGTACTGCTTAACAGCAACAGCTCAAAAGAACGGCATGCGCGTAATTGCAGTGGTGTTTGGCGCGCCCACATCCAAGGAAAGAAATGCCCAAGTAACTAAAATGCTTAACTATGCCTTCAACCAATATCAAACCCATCCTATGTATAAACGTAACCAGACAATTGCCCAAGTGAGAATAAGCAAAGGACAGGAAAAGTCTGTGGAGGCTGTAACAAGTGAGCCAATTTCCTTGCTGACTAAAAAGGGCGAAAAAACAGCGGATGTAAAACGTAAGGTGATTATCAATAAAAATCTTAATGCCCCAATTCATAAAGGTGATAAAGTAGGGACCATAAAGTTGATTAAGGACGGAGAGGTGTTTCTAGAAAGTCCTTTATTAGCAAATAAAAATGTAAAAGAAGCTGGATGGTGGACTCTATATAAACGTTCCTTCGGTATGTTTACAAAGGCGGGTAAATAAAGACACTTCCGGGTTTTCGATGTCGAAATAACTAGATATGTCACTTCTTTTAGCGAAAAACAACTTGTTTTGTATTTGGAGAAGGATATTAACACCCGTAAAGAGAATTGACTCACTATACCAGATTAAGGAGGACGTGGATAGTGAGTCTTAATATTAATATGGAAACAAAACATGACGTTCTATGTATTCGTTTAAGCGGTGAATTAGATCACCACACCGCGGATGGACTTCGCGAAAAAGCGATAGCGGTTATTGAAAAAAATGATATTCGTCATATTGTCTTAAATCTGGAACATCTTGCATTTATGGACAGTTCAGGCTTAGGAGTTATATTAGGCAGATACAAACAAATTAAACAGGTGCACGGTGAAATGGTGGTTTGTGCAATTTCCCCTGCAATACAAAGATTATTCGATATGTCTGGTTTATTCAAAATCATAAAAATGGAACCGACAGAAGAATTTGCATTGCAAAGATTGGGGGTGGCCTGAGTGAAGAATGAAATGAATCTTCAATTCAGTGCATTAAGTCAAAATGAGTCCTTTGCCCGTGTAACTGTTGCAGCTTTTATAGCACAACTAGATCCTAATATGGATGAGTTGACAGAAATTAAAACAGTCGTGTCAGAAGCCGTGACCAATGCAATTATACATGGTTATGAAAATGACCCAAATGGAATTGTCTATATTCAAGTAATCATTGAAGATAGTTTAATTGATCTGACAATAAAAGATGTTGGAATGGGAATTGTAGATGTGGAAGAAGCTCGTCAGCCATTATTTACAACAAAACCGGACTTAGAACGTTCCGGTATGGGTTTTACTATCATGGAGAATTTCATGGATGAGGTAGAGGTTCATTCACAGCCAGGTCGAGGAACCGAGGTTAGATTACGAAAGCATTTACAAAACCGCAAAATGCTTTGCAATTAAGGAGACTTGCCAATGGATGTGGAGGTTAAGAACAATAAAGGTCAAACATATTTAAAGGACCATGAAGTAAAAGAGCTCATCAAAAAGAGCCAAGACGGAGACCAAGTATCAAGGGATTTAATCGTTGAAAAGAATATGCGTCTAGTCTGGTCTGTTGTCCAACGGTTTCTTAATCGGGGCTATGACCCTGATGACCTATTCCAGATTGGTTGTATCGGATTATTAAAATCAGTTGATAAATTTGACCTTTCATATGATGTAAAGTTTTCGACATATGCAGTTCCAATGATTATCGGTGAAATCCAGCGATTTATCCGTGACGATGGAACCGTTAAGGTTAGCCGCTCTCTGAAAGAAATGGGAAACAAAATCAGAAAAGCGAAGGATGATTTATCGAAAACGCTTGGAAGAATTCCGACCGTTAACGAGATTTCAGCCCATCTTGAGTTGACACCGGAGGATGTAATCCTTGCTCAAGAAGCAAGCAGGACACCTTCTTCCATTCATGAAACCGTTTATGAAAATGACGGGGACCCGATTACATTACTTGACCAAATTGATGACGGTAATGATGGAAAATGGTTTGATAAAATTGCATTAAAGGAAGCTATCCGTGAATTGGATGAACGGGAAAGACTTATTGTCTATTTACGATATTATAAGGACCAAACACAATCTGAAGTCGCCCTTCGGCTCGGGATTTCTCAGGTACAAGTATCGCGACTTGAAAAAAAAATATTGCAGCAAATGAAAGGCCGTATGGATCTCTGATTCATACGGTTTTTCATTTGTTGAATAACTTTGGGAATTTTTGGATTTCATGAAAAAAATGCTTATTACTCATACTATTTATACGAGGAAATCATTGTGTGGGAAGTGAATGTTTTGGAAGAAACAATATACATCCGCATGCGGAATCGTGTCAAGGCTCCGCCTAAAGAAAAAGTATTGTTAAAGGATATTGCCCAAGTCATTGCCCCAGATGAAGTTCTTTCACATTTACAAACTATGATGATTCATCAATTAACAGATGCGGACCAGAGTATAGTCATCATAGATGTCATGAAAGTAATTCACCTATTAAAAAGTGAATTTGGAGAAATGGAAATTCAAACCATTGGTCCTGCGCAAACCATCATTGAAGTCACGAATAAGAAAAAGGGAGTTTCCATTCCATATTTTCTTTTAATATGGTTTCTCTTATTTTTTGGTTCAGCCATGGCGATCATGAATTTTCATGATGATGTAAGTATGAAGAGTGTACAAGAAAAAATTTATACCATCATTACTGGAAAAGAAGAAACAAAACCATTACTGTTTCAAATTCCCTATTCTATTGGATTAGGCTTGGGAATGATTCTATTTTTTAATCACTTTTTTAAGAAACGTATAAATGACGAACCCAGTCCGCTAGAGGTAGAAATGTTTAATTATCAAATGGATTTAGATAATTACGTGATTATCCATGAAAATAAAGAAAGTATAAAACAAATTAGTGATGATTAGTATTTTAGCCATTATTTTTTTAGGTTTAGCAAGCGGACTGGCAGTAGGTTCTGGTTTTGTGGCTTTTCTTACCGTACTGGGAATTATCCCGAGACTTACACAGCTAACCAAAACAATAAAAATGATCCAACACTATGAATGGGCAGTAGTCTTAGGCGCACTCACGGGGGTAGGAGCGAGCCTTAGGGACCCTATTTTAAATATTCCTTCCTATCCTTTAATTCTCCTTGGAATTACCGGTGGAATTTTTTATGGAATGTTGGCTGCCGCCCTAACAGAGGTATTAAATGTCCTCCCTATTCTCGCCAAAAGAATCCGATTGGATGGAGAGATTGTAATATTGATTATGGCCATCGTTTTAGGGAAGATTTTTGGATCTATCTTCCAATGGGTTTACTTTGTTCATCATTAAACTTTTGAAAACAGTCTAGCACCAGCGCTAAGTAGGCGCTTACGCTTTTCTGATGAAAGGACATCACAGAATGAGCATTCGGAGGCGTGTTATTTTAATAACTGATGGTGATGAATACGCAAAAAGGGCTGTAGAGCATGTTGCTAGTGAAATTGGCGGCAGGTGTATTTCCAGCTCCCAAGGTAATCCGTCAACATTAACCGGTCATGAACTAGTCAAGTTAATAAAAAAAACTCCTCACGATCCTGTATTAGTGATGTTTGATGATAGTGGCATAGTTGGAGAAGGTGCAGGTGAAAATGCATTGAAATTTGTTGCCCAACATAAAGAAATTGAAGTTCTGGGCATCATTGCAGTCGCAGCAAAATCAAGACATGAAGAATGGGCTAGGGTGGACGTAAGCATCGATCGTGATGGGAATTTAACACCATATGGTGTAGATAAATTTGGTATACCAGAGCTTGAAATCGGGAGAATAAATGGTGACACTGTTTACTGCCTCGATGAATTGAAGGTACCTATCATCGTAGGCGTTGGGGATATTGGAAAAATGGCAAGACGTGACTCCTACAAGCAGGGTTCCCCGATAACGAAAAAAGCAGTGGAGCTTATACTTGAAAGGAGTGGCTTTCATGTCAAGAAGTAACGAACAAAAATGGCCAATCCCGGAATCGGTAAATGAAATAGAAAATTATATGAAACAGCGGGTGGGCCTTGGGGTAAGCTTTGATTTTGGAGTAAGGAAATTAAAAGTCCTCAAAAAAGACGTCCATATATACTATGTTAATGGGTTATGTGATACCATTTACATTATTCAATTGATTAAAGAATTAGTAGAAATCAATTATCATGAAAAATTATCGACAGACCTCTTTAAGATTGTTGAAAATAGACTAGTTAATCAATCTGTTGAACAGATTAACCAGCTGGATATCATTGTCGACAAGGTATTATCTGGATTGATTGTTGTTGTAATGGAAGGGGAAAATACTGCTTTTGCCATTGATGTTAGAAGCTATCCAGGCAGGCAGCCTCAAGAGCCCGATACAGAAAAGGTAGTTAGAGGATCACGTGATGGATTTGTTGAAAACATTATTTTGAATACAGCTTTAACAAGACGAAGAATTCGAGATGAACGACTGCGCTTCGAAATGCTAAAGGTAGGCGAACGGTCAAAGTCAGATGTGGCTTTAGGTTACTTAGAAGATGTTGCAGATCCAGATATGATAAATATTATTCGTAAAGAAATAAAAGCAATTGAAACAGACGGAATTCCAATGGCTGATAAAACAATCGAAGAATTTATCTTGAAACAGGGTTGGAATCCATTTCCACTGGTAAGATATACGGAGCGTGCTGATATTGCAGCTACACATATTCTTGAAGGGCATGTTGTGATTTATGTCGACACTTCCCCAAGTGTTATTATCGCTCCTACTACATATTTCCATCATGTACAGCATGCAGAGGAGTTCCGGGAATCACCGGCAATGGGAACGTTTCTGCGCTGGACACGATTTCTAGGTGTTTTAACGTCTATTTTACTACTCCCGTTATGGATGTTATTTGTATTGGAACCTTCTTTATTGCCTGAAAGGCTCTCCTTTATCGGACCAAATGAACAAACCAATATTCCCATTATCGTTCAAATATTTTTAGCGGATTTTGGTCTCGAATTTTTGAGGTTGGCAGCTATTCATACACCAACACCTCTGTCAACGGCAATGGGTTTAATTGCAGCAGTGATGATCGGGCAAATTGCCATAAGTGTAGGTCTCTTTGTTCCTGAGGTAATTTTGTATGTGGCTGTAGCAGGTATTGGCTCTTTTACAACACCTAGTTATGAATTAAGTGTAGCAAACAAAATCGGTCGATTAACACTGTTGATTCTTGTGTCAATCTTTCATCTGCCTGGATTTGTCATTGGGGCAACGGTATTCTTTCTCTTCCTTGTTAAAATACGTGCCCTTAATACACCTTATTTATGGCCATTCCTACCTTTTGAACCGAAAGGATTTTTGCAGATAATTGTCCGCAGAGCAATACCAGGCTCCATTCTCAGACCTAGTATTGTACATCCTAGAAACCGATACAGGCAGCCGCCTAAAGCGAACGAGAAATAATTGCACTTTTCTAGCAGTTATGCTAAAGTATTTTTAATTAAATAAAGGGATAAAGTATTAAAATAGGCAGTATCTTTTGCAGATTCTGTCTATTTATTATTATCTTTTATGATTGTCCGCATAAACTATAGTGAGTGATTGAGAGAGAGGGAAGGGAATGTATTTTTACGGGACAACAGGGGTAAATAAAAATGGAAATTTAGAAATTGGCGGAGTTGATTCTGTTGAGTTGACTAAAGAATTTGGAACTCCCCTTTATGTATATGACGTCGCATTAATGCGCGAGAGAGCACGGTCCTTTAAGCGGGCATTTGAAGAACAAAATATTAAGGCACAAGTGGCCTATGCCAGTAAAGCTTTTTCAACCATTGCGATGATTCAGCTCGCCGAGGAAGAAGGTTTATCACTTGATGTAGTGTCTGGTGGTGAATTGTATACTGCTTTGGCTGCAGGATTCCCAGTCGAGAGAATTCATTTTCATGGAAATAATAAAAGCAGAGAAGAGTTAGAAATGGCATTGGATCAGGAAATTGGCTGTATTGTTGTGGATAATTTTTCGGAACTTGCTCTATTGAAAACAATTTCGATCGAAAAAAATGCCCATGTAAACATCCTGCTAAGGGTAACTCCGGGAATTGAAGCCCATACCCATGATTACATTTTAACTGGGCAGGAAGATTCGAAGTTTGGGTTTGATCTTCAAAATGGACAAGCGGAAGACGCATTAAAAATGGCGCTTGAAATTGAAAACTTTGAGGTACTTGGACTCCATTGCCATATTGGATCACAAATTTTTGAAACAACTGGCTTTTTATTAGCTGCAAAAAAGATTGTCCAAAAAATGGAAGCATGGAAAAAGGAACTTTCCTATGAAGCAAAGGTTTTAAATTTGGGCGGGGGCTTCGGGATCCGCTATACAAAAGAAGATGAACCATTACAACCATTCCAATATGTGAGTGAAATTATACGGGAAGTAAAAAAGTTAACGGAGAGCTACTCTTTAAAAATGCCAGAAATTTGGATAGAGCCAGGTCGTTCACTTGTTGGCGATGCAGGAATTACCCTTTATAAAGTGGGTTCTTCCAAAGAAGTACCTGGTGTTAGAAAGTATTTAGCGGTTGATGGTGGAATGAGTGACAATATTCGACCTGCACTCTATCAGGCGAAATATGAGGCTGTTCTTGCAAATAAGCCATTAACGAAAGCGAATAAAACTGTTTCAATCGCTGGGAAATGCTGTGAATCTGGAGATATGTTGATTTGGGATTTACCGCTTCCAGAAACTGGAGAAGAGGATATACTCGCAGTTTTTTGCACGGGTGCCTACGGCTATTCAATGTCAAATAACTATAATCGAATCCCGCGCCCGGCTGTCGTTTTTGTAGAAAATGGAACAGCAACACTTGTAGTAAAAAGAGAGACCTACGAAGACTTACTACGCCATGATTTGCCGCTGAAATAGAAAAAGCTGCCACTTTGTTTTTGAAGTGGCAGCTTTTTCTGATTCAGTTAGGAGAATATGGATTTAATGGCATCAATGAGCCAAATGAAAAATTGTTTAATTTTTTCTAAGAAACCTTGTCCTTCTTCTGATTGGAGAAATTTAGAAATACGATCTTTAGCTTTATTAAGTTGGTCGCTAACTTGGTTCCAATCAATGTTTAAATCTTTGAGCTTATTAAAAAAGTCCATTAATCGTTTCATTTCTTCATCGGTAAGTTTAACATTTAATTCATTTGCAGCTTGTTCAATGATATTTTGTAATTCTTCATCATTTTTTGGTTTATTCTTAGCAATTTCTTCTTTCACTTTCGCAATTAATGCAGCAGCGTTCTTATCACCAATGGATTCTCCTAGTTTAGCGGTTTCGACCATTTCTTGGTTTGCCGCTTGTTTTACTTCTTCAGGAATCGTTTTATCAGCTGATATTTCATAGGCTTTTATGATACCAGTAAGCGCGGCTGTTCCAGAAACCGTAACCGGGGATGTTATATAAATTTTTGCATCCTTAACACCCGCAGTGATAAGGGCATTGACATACATCTCGTCCGTAACCCAGTTAATATTTTTAGTTTCAACGGTAATCCCAGACCCCTTAGGTTGAATGGTTATAGCTGATGATGATATGGCCTTTGTGCCGATGAATGATTTTGATACGTACTTCCCTAAATATTGATGTTCCTCCTGATTCGATACAGTTACTATTTGTACATCATTTGGAGCACCCATTTCCGTTAAAAGTGTATTCTTTTGCTCATTTGTTAAATTTTCACCTAATGTAACAATCATGTCCCCTTCAGCTATATCAGCAAAAGTGCGGACTGGATTGATAAGTAGCAAACTTAACAATAAGTAAATAAGAATTTTCTTCATAGTTTCCTCCTCGTAACTCTAAAAGGTAGTAAAGAATTGTTGAGACTCTTTTATTAATTAATATAACCGAATCCAATAATAATAACGTAAATATCCACGCCGAAGTTTCATAGATAGTTAATCTTAACAAAAATATGCAAAATTTGTAAGCGGATATAAGCATAATAGATTATTTTTGTAATTTAGTGTAGAATGGAAGTCATGTACAAATCTTCAAAACTTATTTTGGAGGAAGCTTTTTCATGAAGAGAACTAACTGGGTTTTATTTAGTATTCTTATTGGCTTGTCGGTTCTATGGGGAATTATTTATTGGATTTTTATTGGACCCAGACACTAAGAATAATTTTATTGATGATTGACCATTTATTATGTATCATGGTGATTAATGAAACATAATATCTGCGACTACATATAATGAATAATGTTTAATATTGATTTTCTTGGTAAAAATATACTATTGTTAAACCAAATATTTTATCGGTTTATTTAATATAATGAGGGATCTAAATGTTAATTCGTTATAAAAGAACATTCGAAAAAATTGCAATGGGTTTATTATCCTTTATGCCCAGCGAAAAAGACTTAAAAAAGCTCCAACAAACCATGAAGGAATATGAAACAGAAGAGCATTTACAGCTTTTTCTTTGGAAAGAAGAAGATATAATAGGGCTTTTGGGTATCTTGAACCACGATGATACCAATTCTATAGAAATCCTTCATATCTCCGTGAATCCTTCGCATCGTTTTCAGGGAATCGGTAAAAAAATGGTTAAAGCACTGAAAGAAATGTATGCAGAAAAAGAAATTACTGCAAATGAAAATACAGCAGCTTTTATCGAAAAATGTGATTTTTGCTAGATTACATTCAAAAAAGCAGCGAATAATAAATTTATTCGCTGCTTTTCCGCGTCTTTAATGACCGATTTCTTTCATCTATTATACTGGATCTGTCACGTAATTTATGACGGTGGACAAGGGAGTTATTGGTAAGATCACTTTCATTTCCCCAAATAAACCCCTTTTGTTCACATGCTTTTTTCGCAAATTCTAATAAGTCGGGGTCACAAATGGGCAAGGAAATGCTTCTATATGATTCTCCTTTTTGCAATGCGGAAATCTGTCTATTTAACAAGTGGTAAAAATCCACTTTATTTAATCCGAGTTTTGTCAACGAATCCGATTGTAATTTAAGTATCAGTATTGCTTTTCTTAATGTTCGTTCAGCACCGCTAAAATTACTTCGACGATGATGATAAGCAGATACTGACAATAAAATAAAACCGACCCAGACGGAATCCTTGTTTCTCGGATCGGTCTTTTTCCAGTAATCTTCAAGTAGTTCATGGCACTCGAAATAATCACGATCGCCATGAAAATGGGCTAAAAAATGTATATACTCACTCGGGTACAAGCAATTCTCCCCCTTACAAAATGTTTAGTATAGTTTATCACAGTTAAATGGTTCCTTTAAAATATTAGAATTTTACTTTTCAATAAAAAAAGCCCGTCAATATTGACGGGCAAGTAGTTCTAACTAATATTGGCAGCCAGCCGGGGTGAACAGTAATATGTTTAATCCTGTCCACTTCCTAATGTTTAATTAATAGACCCAGGAAGCACCAACAATAATTAACAAGAT
Source organism: Bacillus sp. ISL-75 (assembly GCF_018613095.1). Lineage (NCBI taxonomy): Bacteria > Bacillati > Bacillota > Bacilli > Caryophanales > Bacillaceae > Bacillus > Bacillus sp. ISL-75. The sequence continues at coordinate 104,031 of NZ_JAGGQX010000011.1, read as the reverse complement.
AAATAGAACTACAATTAACGCAAATCCGGATCCGAATCCGTCAGCCATATTCATTACCTCCTAAAAAATGTTTTGTTCTTTTCCTTGTCATCATATGTAGGATATTTGTCCATTGTTATGGGCAATCATCATGTTTTGATAATATTCCCTCGCCAAGTTGATTTTTCTATTGGATAACCTTATTTAATCCTCTATACTATTAATAGTCGAAGTGAATGATCAACGAACTTATTTTAAAGAATTTTGGTGAGTTATAATGCCATACCAGGTGAAAATTGATGCATTTGAAGGACCATTAGATTTGCTGCTCCATTTAATTAATGGTTTAGAAATTGATATATATGATATTCCGGTTGCCGAAATAACCGAGCAATACTTAATGTATATAAAGACAATGAATGAGCTCAAGCTCGATGTTGCAAGCGAGTTTTTAGTTATGGCCGCGACGTTGCTCGTAATTAAGAGTAAAATGCTTTTACCAAAGCATGAGGAAGTTCTCGATGTAGAGGATCCTGACTTGTTATTCGAAGAAGATCCAAGAGACGAACTTGTTGAGCGTCTAATAGAGTATCGAAAATATAAAGAAGCAGCCCATGACTTAAAATCCATGGAAGTGGAACGAGGGCTCATGTATACAAAGCCGCCAAGTGATCTTTCTGAGTTTGCGAAAGAGAAACAGCCGGAAAAAGAAGAGTTAAATGTTTCTCTGTATGATATGCTGGCTGCTTTACAAAAATTAATGCGACGAAAGAAACTTCAGCGCCCAATGGCAACGAAGATTACTCGTCAGGAAATATCTATTGAAACCAGAATGACAGAAATTATGGTGGAACTTAAGCAGCTTAAAGGACAAAAAAACTTTAATGAATTATTTCCCTATCCGGCTAAGGACCATATCGTCGTAACCTTTTTGGCCGTCTTGGAACTTATTAAACGAAAAGAGATTGACGCCCAGCAACAAGAGAACTTTGGAGATATTTATGTTAAAGCCGTAAAGGAAGGGGCAGAAATGATTGGAAATCATTAACTGGAACAGTATCCTGGAAAGCCTTTTGTTTGCTGCAGGGGATGAAGGGCTTTCACTGAAACAGCTAGCAGAGGTTCTAGAAGTGAATGAACTTAAGGCAAGTGAAATCATTGAGGATCTGAAAAAAGAATATGAGCGGGACAACAAAAGGGGAATTATGATGGTCCAGCTTGCTGGTACCTACCAACTTGCAACAAAGAAAGAAAATGCAACTTATCTAAAGAAACTTGTTGATTCCCCCCATACTTCCACATTGTCACAGGCAGCGCTAGAAACATTGGCCATCATTGCCTATAAACAGCCAATCACTCGAGCTGAAATTGAGGAAATTCGTGGTGTGAAAACAGAAAGACCGTTGCATACACTAATGGCAAAAGCATTAATAAAAGAAGTTGGCCGTGCAGAAGGTACTGGAAGAGCCTACTTATATGGAACAACGAAAGAGTTTCTGGACTACTTTGGTCTGAAAAGTATTGAAGAACTACCCCAGCTTCCCGAAAAGGCAGAAGATGAATTTATTCAGGAAGAGGCAGATCTATTTTTTGAAAAATTTCAGGAGACGATTAATTCTTAATTTTCCAATACTTACTTAATTTTATGATAAAATAAATGTAGGTTAATTATTCAATTCTTTCACGACATGTTAAAAAGATTTTTATATGTGATATTGTCATTGGCCAAGGAGTGGGATTAATTTGTTAATTAAAGAGTGTAAAGGCTTTGAATTAGAAAAGGAACAATCAAATACTTCTGAGGACTTTTTTAACAGAAGCATCGTTACTTTTTCTGAAGATGGTGAGGAAAAAACGCTGCACGTTTTATATGTTAGGTATTTCGATGAATTCATCCATGAATTCACTCCGTACAAGCAAGACCCGATTATGGTTCAGGATAACAATGAGGTTTCGTTTAAAGATATCGTAGCGCTTGTATGTCTCTTGAAAAATCCTGGCCTGCGCAGCCGAAAACGACTTTATATTAATTCAAAGCAGGAATTTGCATCTTATTTTCAAGATATCAATTATAATAAATTACCTGAAATTTTTCTTTCTCTTAACCAAAAGAAAGAATATGAACTTCGTTCTCCACTAGAGTTCATTATGCAGCCAAAATAAGCAATGTTTACGAAGTAAAAATTTAGGGGGTTAACAATGGGCAATACATTGGTAAAAACACAATTAAATGATGTAAAGAATTTTTTAGGGAAGTCAATTTTAACATTAGAGGATTTTTTAAATGAAGCAACGATTTCGCAATTAGACTTAGAAAATGAAGAAGATCGTAATTATAATAAATTGATCTTTGCAAATTTACGGAAATTAATTGTTTATAGTGAAGAAGGTTTAGATGCGTGCTCCGTAATTTTGCAAGGCAGTCCTTTTCAAAAAGCAGCAGCAGAAAAAACTCTTTATAAAATTTATCATCAATGTATCGAAGAGTTTTTCTCACCGAAGAATGATGCCTGGTTCGAAGACAGCAGGTCAGCTTACACGGGAAGAAACTCTATCAAGTTTTATCGAAACATTTCTGACAGTATTGTACAGTTGGTAGAAAGTTTAGAAGGTGAGTTTCAAAGGATTAGGGAAGAACTTGAGTATTATGAAACAGATTATCGAACAAAAATGATCCAATCAAAATAAGATTATCATTGAAAGGGCGGTCCTATTATTAGGGCGGCCTTTTATCATGTTCTTTTTTTGCTCTCACACTCATACCATCTAGGTAGGCTACTTATAAAGCATCCTATTGTCAGGAAGAAGGGATAGAATGGATCGTTTTAGTCGTTATGTAAACGAACTGTTTGAGTGGAATGAGCAAATGAAACAGTTTCTTCAATCGGAAAAGGAGGGAGGAAATTCTGATTTATGGGAACATCTTGATAATTTCACTGAATTAATTGAAAACACAGGCAGACAATTATCAAATGAAGAGCTACTAACCCTTCAAGCGAAGGCTGAAAATATCCATGAGCAAATGGAAAATTATTTTAAAAGAAAACAAGAAGGCGGAGTCATTTGGGTGGCAGAAAAAGTTGTACCCGCTGGGGGCCATACACTCCCTGACCTTCCCTACCCCTATAATGCACTGGAACCATATATTTCAGAGGAAATCATGAAGCTTCATCACGATAAGCATCACCGAGCATATGTTGATGGATTAAATAAAGCAGAAATTAATCTTAAAAAAGCAAGGGAAACTAACGATTTTTCATTAATTAAACATTGGTCACGAGAGCTTGCCTTTCATGGGTCTGGACATTATCTTCATACAATTTTTTGGAAAAACATGAGCCCCAATGGCGGGGATCATCCAAAAGGACTGTTAAAAGGTGAAATTGAGAAATACTTTGGAAGTTTTACGGCGTTTAAAAAGCAATTTTCTGAAGCGGCTAAGCAAGTAGAAGGAGTAGGCTGGGCCATATTGGTTTGGTCCCCACGAGCAAGGCATTTAGAGATACTGCAATCTGAACGACATATGCTATTGACCCAGTGGGATACCATTCCACTCTTAGTATTAGATGTTTGGGAGCATGCTTATTATCTTCAGTATAAAAATAAAAGGCCGGATTATGTCGACAATTGGTGGAACTTAGTCAATTGGCATGATGTAGAAATGCGGTTTGAAAAAGCAGCGGACATCAAATGGCCAGCATTTTAGGGTATCAAAAAATCAATAAGCAGACGGCAAATTGTCGTCTGCTTTTGTTTTTCTTCGGCAAATTGTCATAACAAGCCTCGTCCTGCATAAACTTGTACAAGAAAAATGAAATGCAGAAGTGCCTTCCTTGGCGCTGAAGCTAGATAACTTTACAAGGGGACGAGGTTAATCTAATGAGAATGATTTGGAAGCTAGTTATGTTTTCCCTCATAGTCTCAATATTCATTGCTAACATTCCTCAAAAGGTGGATGCTTCAGTTTCCGTAAGTGCTGCAAGTGCGGTTTTGATAGAGCAGAAATCAGGTCGTATCCTTTATGAGAAAGACGCCTACACAAAAAGAAGAATCGCAAGTATAACGAAGATAATGACTGCGAAACTAGCAATCGAATCGGGGAAAATGAATCAATATGTAAAAGTTAGCGAACAAGCGACTCGTGCAGAAGGATCGTCTGTCTATTTAAAGCCAGGCGAAAAAATTAAGCTTAAGGACCTAGTATATGGGTTGATGCTAAGGTCCGGAAATGACACGGCTGTAGCAATCGCCGAGTATGTTGGGGGAAGTGTAGAGGGATTTTCCTATTTAATGAATCTAAAGGCAAAGGAAATCGGGATGTTAAATACCCATTTTGCCAATCCACATGGACTTGATGACCGTGAAGACCATTACTCAACAGCCTATGACATGGCCGTGTTAATGCGCTATGCCATGCAGGATAAAACCTTTAAGAAAATCTCTGGTACAAAGGTATATAGAGCACCAAACCCCACAGAAGATTGGGACCGTGTCTGGAAAAATAAAAACCGCTTGCTAACAAAGTATAAATATACAACCGGTGGGAAAACAGGATATACCAAACGAGCCAAAAGGACATTGGTAACATCTGCAACAAAAGGAGATATGAGCCTAATTGCAGTAACCTTGAACGGACCAGACGATTGGAATGATCATATTTCCATGTATGAGAGTGGATTTAAAGGGTTTGATATGGCTGAAGTATTACCTGAGGGTAAAATTGAGGATGTAAAAAATAAGTATTATAAGAATCATTTATACGTAAAGAAAGCAATTGTTTATCCTGTAACGAGCGAAGAAATGGACTTATTTTCTATTAAATATAAGTTGAATAAGCCTGTCAAAAAATTTGATAATGACAAGAAGAATGAAGAAATTGTTGGAAAGGCAGCAGTTTACTTAGATGGAAGAGTTGTTCAAGAAACTCCGATTTACTATCAGAATGTGCCCGAGCAGAAAAAAGGGTTGTTGGATTTTGTAAAGGAAATTTTTCTTGTCTTTATTGGTGTAAAGTCCAATGGTTAATTATATCTGGGTGTTTATGACTGTTGTTGGGTTTATTTTCGCGCTAATCAATGGGACAATGGCTGAAGTGAATAAAGCAATATTTGATGGGGCGAAAGAAGCGGTGACCCTTTGTATTGGACTTATCAGCGTTCTCGTCTTTTGGCTTGGAATGATGCGGATTGCGGAGGAGTCCGGCCTTTTAGAACGTCTATCTAAACTGTTTCGACCGCTTGTCAAACGATTATTTCCTGACGTACCTGTAAGCCATCCAGCAATGGGCTATATTTTATCAAATATGATTTCTAATATGTTCGGTTTGGGAAATGCAGCCACTCCTCTTGGTATTAAAGCGATGGAAGAACTAAAAAAGTTAAATGGGGGAAAGGATTCAGCGAGCAGATCCATGGTTACCTTTTTAGCAATTAATACTGCAAGTATTACCATTATTCCAACAACTGTCATTGCGATTAGAATGAATTATCATTCTGCATCTCCTACTGAGATAGTCGTTCCAACGATTATAGCAACCATTATCTCTGCGTTAGGTGCAATCTTAATTGACCGTTATTACTATTATCGCAGAAGCAGAAAAGGATGAAAAAACATGGAGATGATATCGGTTATTTCGTTAACATTTATCCCCTTACTAATTGGGTTTATTCTATTATATGGTACCTTCAAACGCGTCCCAACCTATGAAAGTTTTGTTGAAGGTGGAAAAGAAGGCATTAAGATTGCCTTTTCAATTATCCCCTTCCTTGTTGGTATGCTTGTGGCCATTTCAATTTTTCGAGCGTCCGGTGCATTAGACGCTTTAATGAATTGGATTCGACCGATGATGAAATCAATTGGAGTACCCGCGGAAATAGTGCCATTATTGATTATCAGGCCTATTTCTGGAAATGCTGCACTGGGAATGACAAGTGATTTAATTGGCGTTTATGGGCCAGACTCATTTATTGGCCGCCTGGCTTCTGTTTTGCAAGGGAGTACAGACACAACCTTTTATGTTTTAACTGTCTATTTCGGCGCAGTTGGTATAAAAAAAATGGGGGATGCCCTAAAAGTAGGTCTACTTGCCGACGTAGTCGGAATTATCGCTGCAATTGTAGTAGTTTCGATGTTTTTTGGAACAAAATAATATAAAATGAATGAGCATGTTCAATTTGAACATGCTATTTTAATATTTTTCTGTAATAATACCCGTGACTTTGAAAAGTGAAGAAATTATGTCATAATTCATTAGGATAGGTTTCTGTGTTCGTTACCCTAGTAATAAGGAAATTACTATTTCTGAAAAGGAAACCAATGGCTCTATGGAGCCATCTTATTTTTTATACAGATAAATTCGAGGTGGAATGAATGGAAAGATTGCAAAAAGTAATTGCTCGAGCGGGCATTGCTTCAAGAAGGAAATCTGAGGACTTAATTAAAGAAGGGCGTGTAAAGGTTAACGGAAAGGTTGTTACAGAGCTTGGTCTGAAGGTATCCTCATCTGATAAGGTAGAGGTAAATGAAATACAGATTGAGAAAGAAGAACCTGTTTATTTCCTTTTATATAAACCAAGAGGAGTTATTTCAAGTGTGAACGACGAGAAGGGCAGAAAGGTAGTGACGGATTTCTTTCCGCATTTAAAAGAAAGGATTTATCCCGTTGGCCGCCTTGATTATGATACATCAGGATTATTAGTGTTAACGAATGATGGAGAATTTGCTAATTTACTCATGCATCCGAAAAGTGAAATAGACAAAGTTTATGTTGCAAAAATAAAAGGCATTCCCTCAAAGGAAAATCTAAGGAAGCTTGAAAAAGGAATCCGTCTAGAAGATGGAAAAACAGCTCCAGCTAGAGTGAAATTGCTTTCAGCAGATAATAAAAAACAATCGGCCATTGTTGAAATAACCATCCATGAAGGTAGAAATCGTCAAGTTAGAAGGATGTTTGAAGCAATTGGTCATGATGTATTGAAATTAAAGCGTGAACGATATGCCTTCTTAACACTAAATGGTTTAAAAACGGGCGATGCAAGAGAGCTAACCCCACATGAAGTAAAGCAGCTAAGGGCACTGGGGTTAGGCTCAACCAAAAAAAATTCATAAAACCGTCACAAATGCTATTCTTCATTTACACGGTATTTGTGTTGTAAAATGCTATAATTAGACAAACTGTGTCATGTGATTTACTGGAGGGGAATTAATTGAAAAAGCGGCGATTAGTTGTAAGAACCATCATACTACTTTTACTAGGGGCTGCCGTTGTTTATACGCTATATGCTAATTTTACACAAGATAATAAACAAAAAGTGGCGGTTGATAGCTTAGCTCCTGATTTTGCATTAGTTGATATGCAAGGGAATAAACATCGGCTTTCAGATTATCGCGGCCAAGGGGTTTTCTTAAATTTCTGGGGAACATGGTGCCCGCCTTGTAAAAAGGAAATGCCGTATATTAATAATCAGTATCATCAGTATAAGGACAAAGGGGTCCAAGTTTTAACAGTAGATATTCAAGAATCTAAACTTGCTGTTAATCAATTTGCTGACCGTCTTAAGCTGGATTTTCCGATTATGATTGATACAGATAAGGAAGTAATGAATACTTATGGAATTGATCCGCTGCCTGCTACATTTTTGATTGATAAGAATGGCAAGGTCGTTAAATATTATACAGGTGAGTTAACAGAAGAGAAAATCAGGGAATTTATGGAGAAAATAAAACCTTAGGTTGTTGGGAGTTTTTTCAATGAAAGATGTTAAATGTGAATGCGGGCATGTAAATCCACATGGAACTGTTTTATGTGAGGCATGCGGAAAAGTGCTGGATGAGAAAATTAACCCTGCAGAACTTCTCGATATGCGCTATGAAGGAAGTGCAAGACGTTCACAAACATATAATAAAACATTTATTGATAAAATATGGAACTTTTTTTCATCAGTAAAGGTTGGCGTTTGGCTGATTATTATTACCTTAATTGCTTCATCACTTGGTACGATTTTGCCGCAGGAAATGTATATAGACTTGCCTGCAGATGTTTATTACGAGCAAGAATATGGTTGGGTTGGTAAATTATATTACCAATTAGGTTTTAATAATTTATATGGTTCCTGGTGGTATTTATTATTAATTGCGATGATCGGTATATCCTTGGTCATTTGTAGTCTCGATCGGGTGGTGCCATTATATAAGGCCCTTAAGGCCCAAAGGGTTACAAGACACGAAGGTTTTTTAAAACGTCAGCGCATTTTTGGTGTGAATGAAGGTGCAGATGAAAATGATTTTACAATAATTAAGAAGCATTTAAAGGCAAGACGTTACCATGTCCGCGAAGAAAATGGAGATATCTTAGCTGAAAAAGGGCGTTTTTCTCGCTGGGGTCCGTATGTAAACCATGTTGGATTAATTATTTTCTTACTCGGCGGGATGCTGCGCTTTATTCCTGGAATGTATGTAAATGAGAACCTTTGGGTCAGGGAGGGAGAAACAGCTCTTGTTCCTGAGACAGAAGGACAGTTCTATCTCCAAAATAACAAATTCATTTTAGAACACTATGATAAAAATAAAGACAAAACATTTGAAAAGGCTATTAATCAGGCTGGGGAAGTCGTGAAAAATTACCAATCAAACGTTGTTCTTTATAAGCGTGTTGGAAATAATCTACCTGGAGAGAAACCAAAGCTCAAGAAAGTAACAGAATATAAGGTAAGAGTAAATCTCCCTCTCACCTTTGAAGGTTATTCTGTCTTCCAAGCTTCATTCCGAAATGAACTCAATACGATGTCATTTTCATTAACAAATAAAAATACGAAAAAAGCCATTAACGATCTTAAAATTGATCTTACAGATCCGAAGATGAAGTACGATCTCGGTAATGGGTATTCTGTTGAAATTCTAAACTACTTTCCAGATTTCGAATTTGCGGAAAATGGGGAGCCAACAACAAAATCACGAGTTCCAAACAACCCTGCCTTCGTCTTCCGGATGGTATCCCCTGAAAAACCAAAAGGGGAAACAAGTTTCGTTGCCATCAAGCAAACCATCGAGCCATTTGGGGCTAATCAATATAAAATGGCATTTAAAGGAATCGAAACAAAGAATGTTTCAGGATTTATTGTTCGGAAGGATTCAACATTATGGGCGATTATATTAGGTGGAATCATATTTATGATTGGCGTCATACAAGGAGCATATTGGAACCACCGTCGAATTTGGATTCAAAACAAAAATGGACAAATTTGGGTTGCAGCGCATACAAACAAAAATTGGTATGGACTAAAAAAAGAAATTGAAACAGTTTTAACAGATACGAAACTTGAAATGCCAGACGATCAAGTTCAAAGGGAAGATACTGATAAACCTAAGGATAAGGAGAGTGTCTAGTTGGCTACAATAAGTAGTAATTTATTATTTATTTCTTTTATACTATATTTAATTGCTACCCTGTTCTTCGGAGGGTCTATTAAATCAAAGAAGCAATCGAATGAAAAGGAAGGAACCAACAGATGGGGGAAGATTGCTGTACTATTAACAATTGTTGGTTTTGTTTCGCAATTGGGTTACTTTATCACTAGATGGATTGCTGCAGGGCACGCTCCAGTTAGTAACATGTTTGAGTTCACGACATTCTTCGGAATGGCGCTTGTAGGTGCATTTATTGTCATTTATTTTATTTATCGAACGACCTTACTAGGATTATTTACAATGCCTGTCGCTATATTGGTAATCGCTTATGCAAGTATGTTTCCAAAGGATATTACGCCATTAATACCCGCATTACAAAGTTATTGGCTGCATATTCACGTAACTACTGCGGCGATGGGAGAAGCTATTCTATCGATTAGCTTTGCGGCAGGGCTTATTTATCTCGTAAAGGCAATTGATCAAACAAAATCCAACAAACAAACTTTTTGGCTTGAAATGGTCATGTTTTCATTAGTTACAGTACTTGGTTTCGTAGCCGTTTCTTCACTATTTTCTGGGTTAGGTTACCATGAGAAATTTAATTGGGTTGATAAACACAATAACCAGGCGGTTGTTGAATATACGATGCCTGCCATTTCCGGTCCTTATGAAGGAGACATATTAACAAAAGACGGATTTAAGCCTTTGTTCGAGGTACCAGCTTTTATTAATGCCAAAAAATTAAATACAGTCATTTGGTCATTAATGGCGGGACTCGTTATTTATGGCTTAATTAGATTAATATTACGAAAACGAATTGCTGCAGCACTAAAACCGCTTGTTAAAAATATTAAACTAGACTTTGTTGATGAAATCAGCTATCGCTCTGTATTAATCGGTTTCCCAGTGTTTACACTAGGTGCACTCATTTTTGCAATGATATGGGCACAAATGGCTTGGTCACGATTTTGGGGATGGGACCCAAAAGAAGTTTGGGCATTAATAACATTTCTATTCTATGCAGCATTTTTACATCTTCGTCTCTCCAAAGGGTGGCATGGCGAAAAATCTGCATGGTTAGCAGTAATCGGCTTTGTAATAATTATGTTTAACCTTGTTGCAGTCAATCTCGTTATTGCTGGCTTACATTCCTATGCGGGTTGAGCATTCACAATTAGGACTTGGGTAAAATATTATAGCCTTCACTTATAAAAAGTGAAGGCTTTTTATAAAATTTTTAAGTGTAGTTAGCGTTGTCAAATTATTGACACTTTTTATAGGAGTAATTAGCACGAAAATATGGCATAAAACAATAGCGTTTTGTAAAATAAACTCCATGGGGGGATTAATAATGGAAAAAGACGTGAAAATTCTAGTTGTAGATGATGAGGAAAGGATTCGCCGTTTATTAAAAATGTATTTAGAACGTGAAGACTATACAATTGATGAAGCAGAAGATGGAACCGAGGCATTAGAAAAAGCGTTTGCTAATGACTATGATGTCATTCTTCTTGACCTAATGATGCCAGGGAAAGACGGAATTGAAGTTTGTCGTGAATTAAGAGAAAAGAAGGCAACACCGGTAATCATGCTTACTGCTAAAGGGGAAGAAATAAATCGCGTCCAAGGCTTTGAAGTGGGCACTGATGACTATATAGTCAAACCATTTAGTCCAAGGGAAGTAGTCCTGCGTGTCAAGGCCTTGTTAAGAAGGTCATCACAAACAAGTTACCTTCAAACGGAAACGACAACGAAAGACGTCATTGTATTCCCACACTTAACTATTGATAATGATGCACATAGGATAGCAGCAGATGGTAAAGAAGTAAGTTTAACGCCAAAAGAATATGAATTGCTCTATTTCTTAGCGAAGGCTCCAGATAAGGTTTTTGACCGTGAGCAGTTACTAAAAGAAGTTTGGCATTATGAATTTTTCGGGGATCTACGTACAGTTGATACGCACGTAAAGCGTCTCCGTGAAAAATTAAACAAGGTTTCTGAACAAGCTGCAAGAATGATTGTTACAGTTTGGGGCGTAGGCTATAAATTTGAGGTTATTAATGAATGACATTATTAAGAAGTGTTGTAGGAAAGCTATGGTTAACGATCCTTTTATTAGTATCTTTTGTGCTATTCATCTTAACAATCATGCTTCTCGAATTTTTCCAAAACTACAATACTCTTGAGATGAAAAAGGATTTGACCAATACAGCTGAGAAAATTGCAAATGTTTTAGAAAAACATCCTAATGAAAAACTACCACTTGGATTAGAGATATCCTGGGAAATTATTGATAATGTCAACAATGTAGTAATTGTTAAAAATGAGAGTGAAGTCTATTACTCTCCAAACACGAATCTTTCAAATAGGTTATCCTTTACTGATATTAAAAATGACCCGAAATTATCACAAGTATTAAAAAAAGATAGGACTGTTGAAAAGATTTCCACGCTTTCCTTTAATGAAGATAAAAAGGATGCTAAGTATTCAATTATTGGTGTACCTTTGCATTTGCCTGGGGAAGAAAAAAGTGCCGTTTTTATTTATCAATCATTAGAAGTAATGCAAGAAACAACCCATGAAACAACTAAATTTATTTTACTTGTTGCGGGTGTAGCTATTATCCTTACAACTATTTTTGCCTTCTTTTTGTCCACAAGAATTGCAGCTCCCTTAAGAAAGATGAGAGAAGCAGCCTTTGAAGTGGCTAGAGGGAAATTCGATACAAAAGTACCTATCCTTACACATGATGAAATTGGGGAACTAGCAACTGCATTTAATCAAATGGGAAGACAATTAAAATTCAATATGAGTGCACTTAGCCAAGAAAAAGAGCAATTATCCAGTATCCTAAGCAGTATGGCAGATGGTGTTATTACCTTTAATCGGGATGGGGCGATTCTAATCACCAATCCTCCAGCAGACCGCTTTTTTCAATATTGGTATTATGAAATGGGTGGAATTAGTACGAATTCCGAGGCCATTCCACCAGAGGTAATGGATCTATTTCAGAAAGCGGTCGATACTGAAACAGAACAAATGGGTGAAATTTCATTCCAAGGCAGACATTGGGTCATCCTAGTTAGTCCATTATATAGTAACCGTTTTATTCGCGGTGCAGTAGCCGTTCTGAGGGATATGACTGAGGAAAGACAGTTAGATAAAATGAGACAAGACTTTATTGCAAACGTTTCTCATGAGCTTAGAACGCCAATATCGATGTTGCAGGGCTATAGTGAAGCAATCGTTGATGATATTGCTGAATCCCAAGAAGAGAAAAAGGAAATGGCAAAGGTCATTTATGATGAATCCTTACGTATGGGCCGGCTTGTCAATGAATTGCTAGATTTAGCACGAATGGAAGCCGGACATCTTCAATTAACAATGGAGGAAACTAATATCTCTTCATTTATCAATCGAATTATCCACAAGTTCCAGGGATTAGCTAAAGAAAATGAAATTCGATTAATTGCAGAGATAGATAATGAAATCACCTCCATTTCCTTTGATCCTGATCGAATCGAACAGGTACTCACAAATTTAATTGATAATGCCATAAGACATACACCTAAAGGCGGTTCTGTTAAATTAAGTGTGACTTCAGAAGATAAGGGCGTAATGATTAGAGTTAAAGATTCTGGGTCGGGTATTCCTGAAGAAGATTTACCTTTTGTGTTTGAACGGTTTTATAAGGCTGATAAAGCTCGAACGAGAGGAAGAGCAGGAACAGGACTTGGACTAGCCATAGCTAAAAATATTATGGATGCACATCGAGGTCATATTTCTGTTCAGAGTAAACTCGGTCAAGGAACGACATTTTCCTTTTTAGTGCCTCGAAAATAGTAAAATGAACAAGTATTTTGCCGATTGTTCTTGATTCACGAGGAACAATAAAAATAGAAAGCTAAGAGCTCATCCATTTAACGGATGAGTTTTTTGTATCAAATTTTTAGGAAATGAATTCCAATTTATACCTTCCTTTTTGTCACAAAAAAGTCTATATTTATAAGGTGAAACTTTTTATACATATAAATCGACTAATATTATGAACGGGGAGGGGAATTGATGGACTCCGTTTTCGATGAACTATACCAAAAATATCATCATGACGTTTTTCAATTTCTATTTTATATGGTCAGGAACAAAGAACATGCCGAGGATCTTGTCCAAGAAGTCTATATAAGAGTCTTTAAATCTTATCGCCGTTTTGAAGGGAAAAGCAGTGAGAAAACCTGGTTGTTTTCGATTTCAAGAAATGTAGCCATTGACTTCTTCCGAAAACAAAAGGGATGGAAAGAACGTTTACTCGAAAAATTTGATTGGTCCACCGATCAGCTGAAAGATGGTTATCCTATACCAGAAGAAATCACGGTACAAAAGGAAGAAATTAGGTGGGTTTACAACTGTCTAGAATATTGCACAATGGATCAAAGAGCAGTTATTATTCTGCGATATATTCAAGATTTATCGATTGCTGAAACAGCCCAAGCATTAGGATGGACAGAAAGCAAGGTGAAAACGACACAGCACCGTTCGTTAAAGGTATTGAAGAAACATATGGAAATGTCTTATCAGAAGGAGGGAGCGGCAAGTGAAAAAGTCAGAGTGGAGCGATAAGCAGCTCGAAGAACTATTAAGGCAAATGCCCAAAATACAAGATGATCGCAATCCTCGTGACATTTATCAGAATCTTTCTATAAAAAAGACAAAAATAAAACAATGGCTCCTGCCTGGCCTCGCTACTGCATGTGCATTGCTCATTTTCTTCATCTTAGTTCCTAAATTAATGGTCGGAACCCAATACTCAGAGGATAAAGCAAGTCAAAAAAATGCTTCATCTGGGCAGGAAATGCAAACAGCGGATGAGGATTCCTCCAGTGCTTTGAAAAAAGAAGATGACAATTTAAAAGCAAAGACCTTTTCAGCAGCTGAGAATAATGAACTTTTGAAAACAGCGGTCTATGATGATGAAGTAGACAATGGAAGGGTCTTAACTTATTGGATTCCAGATCCGCAAGCGCAAATACTTGTTCCAGTTTCCACTATAGTAAATGATTCAAATGATAAATCATGGCTAACTATATTTAATGAAAACATGGTGAGTTTAAAGGAAGAAGAATGGGGTTTAAGCGAATTTTATCCACTTAATGCTACGCTGAGGCTTGATAATAAAAATAAAGCTGTTTTGGTTGATGTGCCGTCAACCCATCAGTACGGCCAAGGATCAACAACAGAAACAAATTTTATGAATGTATTACAAAAAGATATTTCTTCGAACAGTAACATAAAAAAAATCCGATTTTCAACAAATGGTGAGCCTGGAATTGAACTAGGGAATCTTGGCAGGAAAGAGGAAATTGAAGTCGTCCAAAAGAAGAATCATGCCTTCTTTTTTTATTTTTCCAAAGATAGTGAAATCCCCTACTTAGTTCCATCAATAGAGACGTATACTGATATTAATAGGGCTTTGGAGGCAATGAAGAATGATCAGCCCTTATTAGGGTTAAAAAGTTCACTTTTTCCAGCTCTGCCGATTAAGGATGTATCCATTAAAGAAAAAACTTTACTTGTTACAATAGATGAAAATTCGAGTCTACGAGAAGACCAAGTTACGATTAACGCTTATGAGTCCTTGTTATTAACAGCTAAAGAATTTGGTTTAGAAAAAGTCGTTATAAAAAATTCGCCTATAAAAAAAATCGGAACATTTGACCTATCAAAGGAAAACAAAGTCCCGCGTGCTCCAAATCTACAGACGCTTCAATAATTATTCTCTATCAACCCCTTGTGGTTGATTTTTTTTATCATGAATAAAATAACTATAATCTCCAAATTATAACAAGTATGTCTAATCGCTTCTCCACCAAGGTATATGTTCTAAAGGTGAAACAACTAACATATGGTGTGGAGGAGGAAAAGAACTAAGGAGGTTGAATGAAGAAAATGCGAGACTACATAAAAAGGGTTCTTATTGCCCTAATTATGGCGCTATGTGTCAGTTTGTTATTTTTAGGTGGAATACATTCCGAAGCAAGTATGAAGGATGAGAAAGAGATAAAGGATGGGTGGATATGGCCTGCAGACGGTATTATTTCTGATACATATGGAACGAGAATGGGTAAACATAAGGGAATTGATATTGCTGGAAAATTGAACACACCTGTTCTTGCCGTCGATGATGGTCAAGTAGTTAAATCCTATTATTCGAATACATACGGAAATGTAGTATTTATAAAACATCCAAGTCATTTTGTTACTGTCTATGCCCATTTAAACAAGCGAACTGTATTAGAAGGTCAAAGTATTAAGCAGGGAACCGTAATAGGGAAAATGGGGAGAACAGGACAAGCTACTGGGACCCATCTTCATTTTGAAACCCACCAGCATGAGTGGAGATATGATAAGAAATATGCATTGGATCCAGAAAAGTTCTTAGGAAAAGCGGACACAGGCGAGAATGTACAGGGTGGAATAGCTGGAATCAATGACGATGTATTAGAAGCAAGCTCCCATGTAAAACTTCAAAAGGAAGACAAAACAGAGAAAGGGAAAAAACAATATATCGTCAAACAAGGCGACACATTGTACTCCATTTCGAGGAAAAGCAATATGACGGTAACACGTATTAAACAACTTAACCATCTGTCCTCGGATCTTATTAAACCTAAGCAAGTATTAAATGTAAATTGAGATAATAAACAACCCGTGGACTCAAGTGTCTGCGGTTTTTTTGTAGAAACTGCTTTAAAAGTTACAAAAGCGTTAAAACGTAAACCTTTTACTTAACAAAAAATGCAGAAAGCATTATAATTATATTTATAATTAAATATCGATCTATCTTCGGGGCAGGGTGAAATTCCCGATCGGCGGTATTTGAGTAAAACTCATAAGCCCGCGAGCCGTTTTGGCAGGATTTGGTGTGATTCCAAAGCCGACAGTATAGTCTGGATGGGAGAAGATGGAGGTTCTGCAAACGTTCAAAAAATTAATGTTTAATGAACGTTTATTAAGCGTGCCTTTGTAAACTCCCTCAAGTATATTTTCTTGAGGGAGTTTTTATTTACTTAGGTCTCGACTGTTTGCTGAACCTCTCTTCCTAAACGCGATGGATCAAAAAAGGAGAGAGGAAGATGAAGAAGATGAGGAAACAGAGGAAAATGAATGTAAGGGCTTATGTGTCAATTGGAATGTTGAGCAGTATTGCATTTCTGTTAATGCTAATACAATTTCCATTGCCTTTATTCCCAAATTTCTTGTTTGTCGATTTCAGCGACATCCCAGCATTAATTGCCACATTGATTTTTGGACCAATTGCAGGAATATTAGTTGAGTTTTTTAAAAATGTCCTTAATTATATTCAGACAGGAAGTTTTACAGGAATTCCTGTTGGCCATATAGCCAATTTTGCTGCTGGCATTGTGTTTATCCTGCCAACATATTTCGTATATAATAGACTCAAAACTAGAAAAGGTATGACACTTGCGTTAATCGCCGGGACAGCTATAATGGCGGTAATGATGAGTTTGTTAAATTACTTCTTCATTTTACCGGCTTATACTGCTCTTATGGGATTCCCTGATATGCGTAATTTGGTAGTCCCTGCTATCTTACCTTTTAACTTAATAAAAGGTGTTATGATGTCATCCATCTTTATGCTTCTGTTCATTCGGATGCAGGCATGGATTAATAAGAACACAACAATTAAAAGTGTCTAATAAATAAAAACAACAGGAAGGACCCATTCCTCCTGTTGTTTTTTTGTAAAAAATTAAAACCTCTCACCTTAAAAAGGAGAGAGGTAGTAGCTTAACATTTGTTTTACCTAAATATTATTCAAATTTAGTTGGATTACCATCAAAAGCTTCGTCAGCTACCTTAATGGAATCAGTAGGACAGCCTTCAAAAGCATCCATCATATCATCGATTAATACATCTGGAATTTCAACAATTCCTTCATTATCATCAAGAGTTACAAATGCAATGCCTTCATCATCATAATCATAAATATCTGGTGCTGCTGCGCCGCAAGCCCCACATGCAATGCAAGTTTCCTTATCCACAATTGTGTACTTTGCCATGAAAAAAAACCTCCCAGTAATATAAACAAAATTATTCTTACACATTTTCCATTATCAAATTGAAAACGGATAACTCATATCTATTGTAAAACTGTATCGATAACTTTTCAATAGAAAAATACCCATATACCTGTAGATTATATAGTTGAATTTCTAATTCTTACACATTTTTGGACAACAATCTACTTTATTTCATGGTAGAATAAAGAAGAAAAATGGATATTTTGTCGATAATGTACGAAAAACGGCGGGGGACTTAGTATGATGCAACTTGAATCCATTATTCTTTATAGTGTAAAACAATTAAACAGGGAACGGACGATTTACTCCGTCTATCACCTGTTGAATGGAAAAAAATCATCACAAACTATCCAAGACGCCCACCTATTTTCATTAAAAAAATTTTTTGGGATTTATGAGCAATTAACAAGGGACTCCTTTGATGAAATATATCAATCAATGGTAGAAAAAAATTGGTTAATAAATAAAGGGGAACAACGATACGATGTAACGACCTCTGGAATAACACTTCTAGAAAACAAACCATTGCCCGAATATATAAATGGCTGGACCTTTCATCAAATATCCTCTCTATTTTGGGAAAGATTGTCCCTACTAATTCAGGTAGTATCCAATCTTGCTTTTAGGGAATCAAGATATATACCCATTCAAAAAAACAAAGACGTCCATATCTGGTTAAAAGCTGCTCTAAAGGATATCACCGTACCTAGGATGGAGTTGGGGACTGCTGTCTATTCAGAGTTAAATGAATGTTTTAATACAGTGAAAGACATGGACCCATCACTTGTAGTGTTTCGGTTAACTGGTTTTCAGCAGATTGGATTAACCCCTCTTCAAGTAGCAAAAAAGCTGAAGTTAGATATTCATGATTATCAGATTGGTTTTACTAATGCCCTTCATTACTTGATTCAAAAAATAATGGAAGACGGTAATCAGTTTAAAATTTTACCTTATCTTATCCATGATCTAATGCAAGATGATGAATTAACCCTTTCCTCAAGGAAAACACAGGCATTATTATTACAAGGATATAGCCTTGATATGATTGCAAATCTTAGACACTTAAAGTTAAGTACAATAGAAGATCATCTTGTTGAATTAGCCTTAAATGTAAAGGATTTTTCCATTGATACCTACGTCGATAGTGAGTTACAAAATAAGATTTTGGAAGTTTCGCGGCAAAAAGTAACCAAACAGCTAAAAGTGATAAGAGAAAAAGTAGGTGCTGCTACTTATTTTCAAATAAGGTTAGTTTTAGCGAAATATGGTGATAGATAATGGAATTAGAAAAGGTTTTAAAAAAACATTTTGGTTATCAAACGTTTAAGACTGGACAAAAAGAGGTAATCACCTCCATTCTTGCTGGGCAGCATACACTGGCAATGCTCCCAACTGGAACTGGAAAATCCCTTTGTTACCAACTTCCTGGGATTATTTTAGATGGGCACATTTTAATTATTTCTCCTCTTCTATCATTAATGCAGGATCAAGTGGAACAATTTAAAAGATTTGGTGAAAAAAGAGTCATTGCTTTAAACTCTTTTCTTTCGGGAGAGGAAAGAAATAGGGCCCTTCATCATTTAAGTCAATATAAATTTATCTTCATATCACCTGAAATGTTGAGAGTTCCCTATATCCTTCGTAAACTTCAAGAGCTTACGATTGCGTTGTTTGTTGTAGATGAAGCCCATTGTATTTCCCAATGGGGCTTTGATTTTCGCCCGGATTATTCAAAACTAGGTGAGATCCGAAAGAAATTCGGTAATCCACTAACGCTTGCACTGACAGCGACAGCTACAATAAAGGTACGACAGGACATTGTTGCTTCACTTGATTTAGAGGAAATAGTAAAAATAGAATCGACCATCGACCGACCCAATATCGGCTTTTATGTAAAAGAACTATTTGATTACCGCGATAAACAAGCCAGTGTCCTCGAGTTTGTTGCCAAATTGAAAAAACCAGGAATTATTTATTTTTCAAGTAAAAAAGCTGCCGAACTGATGGCAACCTTACTAACAGAAAAAGGAATCTGTCAGTCTATGGCCTATCATGGCGGATTGGATCAAAATACAAGGATACTGATTCAACAACAGTTTATCTATGGGCAATTAGATGTAATATGTGCTACGAGTGCTTTTGGCATGGGTATTAATAAAGAAAATATCCGTTTTATTATTCACTATCACATGCCAATGCAAATAGAATCTTTTCTACAGGAAATCGGAAGGGCAGGTCGCGATGGCGAACCGAGTATTGCCATCCTTTTATATTCGCCAGGGGATGAACAGCTTCCAATCCAGCTTGCAGAGAATGAATTGCCATCTGAACAGCAAATAGACTGGTTGTTTAAAAAGGTAGAACATGACCATCTTCTGAAGGATGGAAAGATCAATCTAAATACGAAACTAATGGAGCTTGGCGGTTTTACCGAGATTCAATGGAGGATAGTTGAGGACTTTGTAAATAATTCATTTCTAGAAGTGGCTAGCCTTGAAAAATTACAAAGCACTATTAATGATTTTGTTAAGGAAAGATTATCCATTAAGAAAAATAATATTTATTGCATGAAAAAATGGATTGAAACCAATTCTTGCAGACGTGAATATATTTTACATTATTTTAATGAAATAATGTCTAACAAGTTAAATCCATGCTGCGACATTTGCGGGCTTCAAATAAATGATTATCAAAATATTAATTCTAATCATTTTCCTTCAGTAAAAACAAATGAAAAAAACTGGAACGACTATCTTGCTAAAATTCTAATCAATTGTGAGTTGAGGGAATGAAAAAAAAGTATTTTGAATTAATTAATGAATTAACGGATAAAGATTTGCTTTTTCACCTGTACATGACACAGGGAATTCTCTGTGTGATCTCATTAATATTAGGTTTTATATTTTTTGACCATTTCTCCTATTTAAATAATATTTCTTTGAATGACTTTCATATTATATCAATCGGTCTCCCTGTCGGTATTACAGTGGTAATGGTCGATATACTTTTAATGAAATCGCTGCCTTCGTCCTTTTATGATGATGGCGGTTTGAATGAAAGAATATTTAAAAATAGAAATTTGTTTCACATCTTTATCATTGCCCTTTTAGTAGCTTTTAGTGAAGAATTATTGTTTAGAGGGATCATCCAAACAAAAGTAGGCCTCATTTTAGCAAGTATTATTTTTGCAATCATCCACTATCGATATCTTTTTAATTGGTTTTTGTTTGTAAATATTGTTGTATTAAGCTTTTTTATTGGTTTAATATTTCAGTGGACAGACAATTTAGCAGTCACAATTGTTATGCATTTTGTCATTGATTTTTTATTAGGAGTATATATAAAATTGAAACGACCAATCAGAGAAGCTGAACAGGGAGGAGTAGCTCCATGAATAATGAAGAACCATTCAGGGACCAAGCGGAAAGATTAAAACAGCGAATAGAAAAAATTAGTGAAAAAGTCGAAGACATGGAAGTTTTGCCGCCACGGGAGCAGATACATCGCCCAAAGAAGAAAAAAACAAAATGGAAGCTAAAATATCCACTTATTCGTCTATTAGTTTTGTTCTTTATCCTCCTGCCTATAATCATATATAGTGTAATCTCTTACCGTGACGGTGCTAAAAAAATAAATGGTGTTGAAAAACTATCAGAAGAATCAGTAGGGTATGAAACGATTAATTGGGAAAGTTCTAAAGATGACGAGGAAACCCAAGAAAATCCCGATGAATCGAAGGAAGTAATTTCTGAAGCTAATGATTCAGAAGAAACTAGCCAAGAATCTAACGCCGGAGTAGAACAAACTGAAACGGCTGTGGATACATCTGTTCAACCCGAGAGTACAAATGAAAACAAAACGGATTCTCAGGTATCAGATATTAATAGTGAAAAAGAAAAAGAATCAGAAACTAGCGTAGTATCGACAGAATCAGAAGCTAGTAAAATCATTTCTCATACGGTTAAACCAAATGAAAACCTTTATAGGATAGCAATGACGTATTATCAGTCCCCAAAGGGAATGGAAATTATTATGGAGGCAAACCATCTAACGAGTAACCAACTAAATACAGGGCAGGTTTTGAAAATACCAATAAACAATTAACCGATCCAAAAGTGATCGGTTTTTTTTAAATAGAAAAACATAAAAGAAGGGACAAGTTCATATGTATATACAGAGAAATGGAGGGTGATAAAAATGGATTCTCCAATCCAATTACTTGAAAATACTGATCAGGCAACCAAGCAGGCTCTTGAAAATGTAAGAAAACGAAAAGAAAAATTTGACCGTTTTAAAAAGCGGCATATTCTTTCAATTTGGGCCACAATTATTTTAGCAGCTAGTTTCTTAACCTATTTGTATATCACAGTTGCCAGTATTTATTCCTATTCCTTTGCTGCAATGTTTTCTGCGTTTGTAAATGACTCCAATAATTTAACATTGTTGGTTTTTTGTGTCGGAATGTACGGTACAATGAATTTACTGAAAGAAAAAAAAGACAAAGCAGAAAAGGAATATCATGAATTAAGATGTGAAATTGTCGACCGCAGTAAGGATTATTGGAAAAAAGAAGAAGAATGGAAATCACGTCACATTGTTTTTGAAATGATGAAAACAAAATATGACATAAACTTATATCATGAAAAAAAATAAGAAGCAGACTAACTGCTTCTTATTTGATTAGAAAATCGTCTTTTTACCCTGTTGGTCTTTTAAAATTTCCACTGCTTCCCGGAAACGTTGCGAATGAATGATTTCCCGTTCACGTAAGAAGCGCAGACTATCATTGATATCAGGATCATCACTTATGTTAATCAACCACTGGTAGGTTGCTCTTGCCTTTTCCTCTGCTGCAATATCTTCATATAAATCTGCAATTGGGTCACCCTTAGCGGTTATATAAGTTGCTGTAAATGGAACTCCTGCGGCATTATGGTAGTATAATGCACTATCATGGTCAGCATAATGTGCTCCCAATCCAGCTGCTTTCAATTGCTCAGGCGTGGCGTCTTTCGTTAATTTGTAGACCATTGTAGCAATCATTTCGAGGTGGGCGAACTCTTCTGTACCAATATCTGTAAGAAGGCCAATTACCTTATCTGGAATCGTGTATCGTTGGTTTAAGTATCGGAGTGCAGCAGCAAGTTCGCCGTCGGCACCCCCATATTGCTCAATTAAATATTTTGCTAAGGTTGGATTACAAGTACTGACTCGAACAGGGTATTGTAATTTTTTCTCATAAACCCACATTGAGCTCTTCCCTCCCTTTAATTAAACTTGCCACGGCCATGGGGTATCTTTCCAGTTCCATGGATATCCGGAGTAGCTATTTCCAAATTGAAGCAATGGACCAAATTGACTTTCAAATGCCTTTTTGATACGTTTTCGTTCTTTTGCGTAATGATTGAATTGATTGATTGCCTCTAGGTCATCAGGATGGGTATCTAAATATAATGTGAGTTCTACTAAAACAAAGTCAACCGCTTGAAGCTGCTCCATTATTTGATAATATTCGGCAGGGACCTGTTTCATGTTGGAAGGCCCCCTTTTGCTTTCTCCAAGGAATTGTACCAAGGATCATAGAAGTCCTTCCAGAGCGTGCCAGCTCTCAGTGCTTCTTGCGGTGAAAATTGTGGAAGATTAGGTGGTTGAAAGCCCATATATAAATGTGGCGGGGTAGAGTAAGTTTTTTCAGGAATTGGCTTGCAAGGGTCAAACGGACTCGCATAAGGATGATAGGTTTTAAAGTGTGTATTCATTTTAGCCCTCCCTTTATTCAACATCATTTAATAATATGAATTTTTCGTTTTTCTATGACATAAAACCCTTCTTGATTTAAAGGATTTTCCTTTATTATCAGTTGTTGATGGATCAAAAAGAAGAACAATATTGACAAATTTACAAAGAGGCTGGAAGAACATGGGTTCAGAATTTTAAGTATCGAAGAGGACCAATAACTGAATTAGGTAATATTTTCAATCCTTCTCATACATTGTATGGGAGGGATTTTTATGTATAAAAAAGTAATGACGGATTTGGTTATTTTTCTAAGTGGATATCTGCTCATTAAATGGATTACGATTCCTCATCCATTTGTCCTTTCTGAGTTCTTTATAGGGCTTGTAATAAATCCATTAAAATTTTTTGTAGCTTCAGTGGTTTTTTTTATTGGATTTCTCGTTACCGGAAAAGTTATTCGTGAGCTGTTACATAGGACAAGGAAAATGGGGCTGAAACGAGAAAAATTAGGTATGAATCTTTTCTTGGAGTATCTCTTCCTTTTTTTTATTTTTTTCCTTCTTTTTAAAATGGGATGGGAGCAAACCCTTGTCTTTTTTAGTTTAAGTCTTTTATATGGTATGATTTCCATTGAACTTTAAGTTAAGAAATGGGGAAAAGGAAATATGGTTATTAGTTTAGTTGTCCTGTTCATCGGTGGTGTATGTCTTCTTATATATATGTTACGTGAAGCATTTTTAAATAAAGTAACAGAACATGAATTATCTTTTTCTGACTTTCCTAAATCTCTTGGCAGTGTTTCGATCTTTTTTATATCGGATATTCATAGGAGAAAGATATCGGATAAAATTATTAACCCTGTTAAGGGGAAGGCAAATATAGTTGTAATCGGCGGAGATTTAACAGAAAAAGGGGTTCCTTTTGAGAAAGTTAAAGCAAACTTGTTGAAACTAAAGCAAATTGGTCCTGTCTACTTTGTATGGGGAAACAATGATTATGAAGTAGATTATCATAAATTAGATGCCATCCTCCTGGAGTTAGGTATTAAAATATTAGATAACACCGCTGTGACTTTTGAATCAGCAGAAGGTGAAAAATTTTGTTTACTTGGTGTAGATGATTTAAAGCAAGACCGAGATCGTCTGGATTTAGCCTTACTAGATGCAGAAGAGAATAGTTTTAAAATTCTAGCAAGCCATTATCCTGATATTACAAATAAGATTCTTTCTGAACATGAAATTCGCTTAGTGTTATGTGGTCATACCCACGGGGGGCAAATTCATATTTTAGGATATAGTCCACATGAAAGAGGGAAAATAAAAAGATTAGATAATACCATTCTTCTTATTAGTAATGGTTATGGTACCACTACCATCCCTTTAAGGTTGGGGGCACCTGCTGAATGTCACTTGATTACACTAAAGTGGAATTCAGATATGGAAGGAAAAATATAGACAATTCACCAACAGGACCCCAGGGCATACACTGAAAACAAGAGTTATGTCACGGCAGGGGGCAAAATCATGCGCTTAGAACGCTTAACGGCCAATAAAATAAAAATTTTTCTAACCTCTGATGATTTATTTGACAGGGGACTCTCCAAAGAAGATATTTGGAAAGACTCCATAAAATGGAATCAGCTTTTTCATGATTTGGTGGAAGAGGCAAGTGAGGAATTTGACGTTGATATCCAAGGTTCTGTGGCGGTAGAGGTGTTCTCCCTCCAGGCTCAAGGGATGATATTGATCATTACCGTTGATGAAGCAATTGAAGATGAGGAAATTCTATATGATGGATTTATTGAAATGCAAGTAAGGATGGAAGGTTTTGAGGACCTATTGTATGAGTTTGATGATTTTGAGGATATAATTGGTCTTTCAAAACGACTGTCCACTGTCAATATTTTTGGTGGAAGCCTATATGCAATGCATAACCGCTATTATTTAGTAATGAATAATTTAGAAACTGAAAATAATATTAAGGCAGCTTGTGTTTTATCTGAATTTGGTAATGCTTCAATTCTAAGTCCGTACGTTTTAGCTGAGTATGGGAAACGAATAATCGAAAATAATGCGGTGGAAACTATTCTTCAATATTTCAAGTAATTTAGCTTCTTTTTAAGAAAGTAAGTTAGAAGAGGGCAACCACCGCCCTTTCAATCATTAAAAGCTTTTAAGATATAATTTGTAGCCATTGCAATTTTTAGAAATCCTTTAAAAATGCAATTGGCAACGTTTACATAATGGTTAAGGTAGTTGACTTTTCCTCTTGCATAAATCAATTAAAGGTGTATACTTGTGTCTGAAAGCTGACAACATTCGTAGCATTTTTTTAGGGAGGATTACAAATGGTAGCCGATAAAGATAATGAAAAGACTAATCAAGTGGAAAAGCATGATGTGTTGAAATCGACACAAACCGTTATACATAAAGCCCTTGAAAAGTTAGGTTATCCTGAAGAGGTATACGAGCTCTTAAAAGAGCCATTACGTTTAATGACAGTTAAAATTCCAATTAGAATGGATGACGGTTCCGTAAAAATATTTACTGGTTACCGTGCCCAGCATAATGATGCTGTGGGGCCAACAAAGGGTGGGATTCGTTTCCATCCAGGTGTGACAGAAACGGAAGTGAAAGCCCTTTCAATTTGGATGAGCTTAAAATGTGGAATTGTCGATCTTCCGTATGGCGGTGGTAAAGGCGGTATTGTCTGCGACCCTCGTGATATGTCCTTTAGAGAGCTTGAAAGATTAAGCCGGGGATACGTAAGAGCAATCAGTCAAATTGTTGGACCAACTAAAGACATTCCAGCTCCTGATGTGTTTACCAATTCGCAAATCATGGCTTGGATGATGGATGAATATAGCCGAATTGATGAATTTAATTCACCAGGTTTTATTACGGGTAAACCACTTGTTCTTGGAGGGTCACATGGACGTGAATCTGCAACTGCAAAAGGAGTAACAATCTGCATCCAAGAGGCTGCTAAAAAGAGAGGTATTCAAATTGAGGGTGCAAGGGTTGTTATTCAAGGTTTTGGTAATGCTGGAAGCTTTTTATCTAAATTCATGCACGATGCAGGTGCAAAAGTAATTGGAATTTCTGATGCATACGGAGCTTTGCACGATCCAAATGGTTTGGATATTGATTATCTATTGGATAGACGAGATAGCTTTGGAACGGTTACAAAATTATTTAATAACACGATAACAAATAAGGAATTGCTAGAACTTGAATGCGATATTCTTGTTCCTGCTGCAATAGAAAATCAAATTACTGAAGAAAACGCTCATAATATTCGTGCAAGCATTGTGGTAGAGGCGGCAAATGGTCCAACTACACTAGAGGCGACAGAGATTTTAACAGAACGAGGAATTCTCCTTGTCCCGGATGTATTAGCATCTGCTGGTGGTGTAACCGTTTCTTATTTCGAATGGGTTCAAAATAACCAAGGTTACTATTGGTCTGAGGAAGAAGTAGAAGAAAAACTGGAAAAGGTAATGATAAAATCCTTTAACAATATTTATGACACTGCCCAAACACGCCGTGTCGATATGCGACTTGCTGCATATATGGTTGGAGTTAGAAAAATGGCAGAGGCAAGCCGTTTTAGAGGCTGGATTTAAAACTTAACCATTGAAACATAGTGAGAAAACTCCTATCATAGACGATAGGAGTTTTTTTGTTATCCTGTATGATTGTTTTAAGGGGTGTACTTATTATGCAAATAGAAGATATCATTATTGTTGGCGGTGGCCCTTGTGGTTTAGCAGCGGCGATCGCAGTTCAGGATATAGGGAAAAAACCACTTATTATTGAAAAAGGAAATGTAGTGAATTCAATTTATCACTACCCTACACATCAAACATTTTTTAGTACAGCAGAAAAATTAGAAATTGGCGAAGTACCCTTTATTACAGAACAGTATAAACCTAAAAGAAATCAGGCGCTTGTTTATTATCGAGAAGTTGCCAAACGGAAACAGTTACGAATAAATGCGTTTGAAAAAGTTACCAGTGTATCAAAACAAGGTGAGCTGTTTCATGTTTATACCAATAAAAATACTTATTGTGCCCGCTATGTAATCATCGCTACCGGTTATTATGATCATCCCAATTATATGGAGGTACCTGGTGAAAATTTATCAAAGGTATTTCACTATTTTAAAGAAGCCCATCCATTTTATGATAAAGATGTTTGTGTGATTGGTGGGAAAAATTCTAGTGTTGACGCTGCAATAGAACTTGTGAAGGCTGGAGCGAGAGTAACAGTTTTATATCGTGGTGAAAAATACTCTCCAAGTATAAAGCCATGGATTCTTCCTGAATTTGAAGCGTTGGTCCGGGCGGGAACCATTTTGATGGAATTTAACGCTACCCTAAAAGAAATAACGGAAAATCAAGTTGTATATATAAAAGACCATAACGAAAATGTGATTAGTAATGATTTTGTTTTTGCAATGACAGGCTACCATCCAGATCATCAATTTTTACGGAACATGGGTGTAAATATAGATGGGGAATCAGGGCGACCCTTCTTTAATGCAGATACAATGGAGACAAATATTGAGGGGATATATATAGCAGGTGTAATTGCGGCAGGAAATAACGCAAATGAAATATTTATTGAAAATGGCAGGTTCCACGGTGGGGAAATTGCTTGCTCAATCCTAGAAAAAGATGCCAAAAGGGTGACAAAATGATGAAAAAAGTTGTCTTATTAACAACAGGTGGAACAATAGCAAGCAAGCCAAATAAAGATTCAGGAAAATTAGCCTCAGGTGCGTTAACTGGTGAAGAGCTCGCTAGTATGTGTAATTTGCCAAAGGACATTGAAGTCGTTATTGAATCTGTTTTTCAAAAAGCTAGTATTCATATCACATTTGATGATTTAATTTTATTAAAAAACAAAATTGAGGACTATTTTAAGGATGAAGATGTTTCAGGCGTGGTTGTCACACATGGAACGGATACAATGGAAGAAACATCCTATTTTCTTGATTTAACAATTAAAGATCCAAGAACTGTTGTCGTTACAGGTTCCCAGCGCTCGCCAGAGGATTTAGGCAGCGATGTGTATATTAATTTGCGTCATGCCATTTATTGTGCTTGTTCTCATGATTTAAGAGATGCTGGCACCGTTGTCGTTTTTAATGAACGAATATTTGCTGCAAGATATGTAAAAAAAGAACATGCATCCAATATCCAGGGTTTCAATGCATTTGGATTTGGTTATCTTGGCATTATTGATAACGATCAAGTTCATGTTTTTCAAAAACCAATCAAAAGAGAGTATTTTGAAATAGAATCATCTATTCCTCAAGTCGAAATTATTAAATGCTATATTGGAGCTGATGGGAAATTTATTAAAGCAGCTCGAGAGGCGGGGATTGCTGGAATTGTCCTAGAAGGAGTGGGACGTGGTCAGGTTGCCCCTAAAATGATGGCAGAAATTGAAAAAGCTATTGCAGCGGGAATTAAACTGGTTGTCACTACTAGCGCAGAAGAGGGTTCAGTATACACAACCTATGATTATGAAGGAAGTGCCTTTGATCTTTTTAATAAGGGAGTTATTCTAGGGAGTGACAACGACTCTAAAAAGGCAAGAATTAAATTGGCTGTAGCCCTTGCTTGCAATTTGAAGGAAATTAAATTTTAAGCTAACCAAATGTCAAACGGTTGAAGTCGGCTTAATAAATGGAATGAATCTTTCATTTTCTTTATAGAGAATACATGATACGATTAAGAAAATGGATTGGAAAAGAGGTTCATCATGCTGGGAATATTATCCGCCGGAATTGCCCCCGGACTGGCCTTACTTAGTTATTTTTATTTAAAAGATGAATATGACTCAGAGCCAATATCCTTCGTTCTAAGGACATTTATGTACGGAGCCCTTCTTGTGTTTCCAATCATGTTTATCCAGCATGTACTTGAAACAGAACATATAATTAAATCTGATCTTTTCAATGCGTTTCTTAGCTCAGGTCTATTTGAAGAGTTTTTCAAATGGTTTATCCTCTTTTATGTTGTTTATCAGCATGTAGAGTTTGATGAACCCTTTGATGGAATTGTCTATGGAGTAGCTGTTTCACTTGGTTTTGCTACAATAGAAAATGTCTTCTATTTAATAGCTAATGGAATCGAGCATGCGGTAACACGTGCATTATTACCTGTTTCAAGTCACGCTTTATTTGGTGTTATTATGGGCTTTTATATTGGAAAAGCTAAGTTTACGGAAGGGAATAAAGCTAAATGGGTTATATTTTCCCTTCTCTTACCATTTCTTCTGCACGGTGCATACGATTTTATCTTAATTTCCCAAGAAAATTGGCTCTTTATTATTTTTCCTTTTATGATTTTTCTTTGGTGGTTTGGACTAAGGAAAGTGAAAAAAGCTAAAATATTAAGTGCCAATCATATGAAAAAACAATATGCTGTCCAAAAAACCCTTCATTTGTAAAGGGTTTTTTTTTTATTCTCATTAAGATGGAATAAAAACACCATTTAAACAAAAAATAGGTTTACTGATAAAAGATTTACAATGGGGGTTAATATTCCATGATAAAGAAAAAAATCCTGCTAAAATTTTTCATATTAATCTTTCTTATGTTTGGGACATCTTCGTTTATTGAAAGCAAGGAGGTCAGAGCTTTCTCTAATCAGATTATCCAAAAAGGTGCGGTCGGTGATGATGTCATTGAACTGCAATCCAGGCTCCAGTATCTTGGATTTTACCATGGGGAGATTGATGGGGTATTCGGATGGAGTACGTATTGGGCGTTAAGAAATTTTCAATATGAATTTGGGCTGCCAATTGATGGATTGGCGGGGTGGCCAACAAAATTAAAACTAGCCAAAGCAAGCAAATACAATGAACAGTTTGTAAAAAAGCAAATAAACTCAGGTAACAAATTTACACATTACGGTGGGGTAGATGAAAGTAAACAAAGTGTCCCTAATCCAGCAAACAAAGCACCAGGAAAACAAACACCAAAAAATACAGCTCAAAAAAACACTTCACCAAAAAAAGGGACACCCAAAAAGCCAACAGCTGCTAACATACCAAATGGTTATTCACAAAATGATATCCAATTGATGGCTAATGCCGTTTATGGAGAATCAAGGGGCGAACCTTATACAGGTCAAGTTGCTGTTGCAGCTGTTATTCTCAATAGGGTAAATAGTTCAACATTTCCTAATACAGTTTCAGGAGTAATTTTTGAGCCTGGTGCTTTCACGGCTGTTGCTGATGGGCAAATTTGGCTAACACCAAATGAAAATGCTAAGAAAGCCGTAGTAGATGCAATCAATGGTTGGGACCCAACTGGAGAGGCATTATACTATTTTAACCCAGATACTGCTACTAGCGGCTGGATATGGGGACGACCTCAAATAAAACAAATCGGGAAACATATTTTTTGCAAATAGAGGGTGAATAGAATTGATTAGAGGAATATTAATAGGTGTTCTCGCTGTAGGTGTCGCGGGAACAGCCTATTGGGGCTACCAAGAACATCAGGAAAAAAATGCAATATTAATAAATGCAGAAAATACTTATCAACGAGCATTCCATGATCTTTCCTACCAAGTGGATTTATTACACGATAAGATTGGAACAACCCTTGCAATGAATTCAAGGCAATCATTGTCTCCATCGTTAATTGAGGTATGGAGGATTACTTCAGAAGCACATAGTGATGTAGGGCAACTGCCGTTAACATTACTACCTTTTAACAAGACGGAGGAATTCTTGGCCAAAATTGGAAACTTCAGCTATCGAACCGCTGTTAGGGATTTAGACAAGGAACCATTGTCAAAGGATGAATACAACACTTTAAAGGTACTTTATAAGCAGTCTGGTGATATTCAGGATGACCTTCGAAAAGTACAGCATATGGTACTCAAAAATAACCTTCGCTGGATGGATGTTGAGCTTGCTCTGGCTTCTGGCAAGGAAACTACGGATAATACAATAATTGACGGCTTTAAATCTGTAGAAAAGACAGTGACAGGGTATGAAGAATCGGACTTGGGCCCAACTTTTGTAAATATGCAAAAAAAGGATGAAAATTTTAAAAAAATCAAAGGAAAAACGATTTCCAAGCAAGAAGCAATTAAGATCGCCAAAAAGTACATGAAAATTGATGGGAATTCCGAAGTGAAGGTTACTGAAAATGGAAAAGGTTCGGATTATGGTTTTTATAGTGTTTCCATAAAAAATAAGAAAACCGGTGATGAAGGCAGTATGGACATTACCAAAAAAGCGGGACATCCAATTTGGTTTATTAACCATCGAGATGTAAAAAAACAAGTTCTCAGTTTAAATGATGCTGATAATAAGGCAGCAACTTTTCTAAAAGAAACAGGTTTTAAAGATTTAGAGATATTTGAAAGCACACAATATGACAATATCGGTGTTTTCAATTTTGTTTCAAAAATAAATGGTATTAGAATTTACCCTGAATCGATTAAAGTTAAAGTTGCTTTGGACAATGGCGATATTATTGGTGTATCCGCTGAGGAGTATTTAAAATCTTTTCAGACAAGGAAAATAGAAAAACCTGCTATTTCTTTAGAACAAGCCCGGGCAAAGGTGAATCCTAACTTTAAAGTAATGGAAGACCGACAGGCAATTATAATAAATGACCTTAACGAAGAGGTGCTTTGTTATGAGTTCCTTGGGACAATCGATGATGATACCTATCGTATTTTTATTAATGCAAAAAGCGGTGTAGAAGAAGATGTTGAAAAAATGAAGAATGCTGAGACGGTATATGAAGACGTGATATAAGGAAGAGCAATTGCTTTTCCTTATATTTTTTTCAAATAACTCCAATAATAAATATATATTGATTTGTGGAGTGGATGTTATGAAAAAGGTAGAAAGAGTTTTAATTAAAGTTGTCATCATACAGTTTATTTTTCTATTTTTTGCACAGTTATTTTTTCATCAGTTGGATGTCTTTCCTCAAGTAAAACAATTGGCAAAATACGAAGGGGTAAATGAAAATACATATACTGATATTCTTGAAACCTTCCAGGGAAAATGAGAAAGCAGGCCTGCCTGCTTTCTTTTGATTGAACATAATTATAATTGTCATTAAATTTCATTTTTATAGTCGTAAAAAAAAGAGGCATTGATATATCTTGTGGTAAAATAAATAGTAGACAACATCTAAGATATTCATGATGGCAAAATAGGAGGATTTATGAAAAAAAAAATATCAATCGCAATAGACGGCCCTGCTGCAGCCGGTAAGAGTACAGTTGCAAAAATTGTAGCAGAAAAACTTTCTTATATTTATATCGATACTGGTGCTATGTACCGGGCATTAACATATAAGGCAATAGTTAATCAGCTAAATTTAGAAGATGAAGATTCATTATTAGAGACATTATTATCTACGGATATTAAATTGCTGCCTTCAGAGAGTGGGCAATTAGTATATCTAGACGATCGGGATGTGACAGATGAGATTCGTTTTGCTGAAGTAACTAATTCGACTTCATATGTTGCTAAACATCAGAAGGTCCGTGAAGAAATGGTCAGAAGACAACAAGCTTTTGCCTCTGAAGGCGGAGTTGTAATGGATGGTAGGGACATCGGGACACATGTATTGCCAGGTGCAGAGGTAAAGGTATTCTTACTTGCTAGTGTCGAGGAAAGAGCTGAGAGGCGTCATATTGAAAATGTCCAAAAAGGATTTCCATCCGACTTAGAAAAGTTGAAAGAAGAAATTGCTCGTAGAGATAAAATCGACTCAGAGAGAGAAATAGCACCACTGAAAAAAGCCGATGATGCAATTGAAATTGATACAACCTCTTTGACAATTCCTGATGTTGTTGAAAAAATAATGACGTTGGTGCACGAAAGGATTGGATAAGTGTGACGTTTTATGCGTTTGCAAGGTCAGTTGTATATGGAGTTTTTAAGCCGTGGTACAGGATTGAAGCCATCGGACGTGAACAATTCCCGAAAGAGGGCGGGGTTCTTCTTTGTTCTAATCATATCCATAATTTCGATCCTATGGTTGTAGGAATCATGGCACCACGACCTATTCACTATATGGCAAAAGAAGAGATTTTTTCTGTACCTGTTTTAGGTAATATTGTTAGGAAATGCAATGCATTTCCGGTTAAAAGGGGATTTAACGATCGTGAAGCACTTAGAACAGGTTTAAAGCTTTTAAAGGATGGTCATGTTTTCGGTCTTTTTCCAGAGGGAACAAGGAGTAAGACTGGGGAATTAGGAAAAGGACTTTCCGGAGCAGGATTTTTTGCTCTAAGATCAACAGCAGCGGTTGTACCTTGTGCTATTATTGGACCGTATAGAAGTTTCCGAAAATTAAAGGTCGTCTATGGACAACCCATTGACCTGGAAGAAATGAGAAAAGAGAAAGCTTCAGCAGAACAAGTTACTGAATTAATTATGTCAAAGATTGAAAAACTTAAAAAAGAACATCAATAGGTTCTGCTTGACAAAAAAGACTATTTGTAAGAAGTTAATGGAAAGAGTTTTTTTTGAAAATTCACTGCTTTTAGGTTTGTTTTATATATGTTGTATGCTGCGTGGCATCCACCAGTTCATATATAGAATTTTTAGGAGTAAATGGATTAAGGAGGAATACATATGTCGGAAGAATTAAATCAAGTAGAAGTGAGAAACTTTGAAATCGGGGATAAAGTGACAGGACAAGTTACTAAAGTAGAAGAAAAGCAGGTGCTCGTGGATATCCAAGGCAGCAAAATTGATGGAATCATCCCAATCAGTGAACTTTCAAGCCTGCATATTGAAAAGGCATCAGATGCAGTCGCAGTTGGTGATGAATTAGAATTAGAAGTTTTAAAAGTAGAGGAAGAAGCGATTATCCTTTCCAAAAGGAAAGTAGATGCAGAAAAAGCATGGGAGAGTTTAGAAAAACAATTCCAAAGTGGAGAAGTTTTTGAAGCTGAGGTTAAAGACGTCGTAAAAGGCGGACTTGTTGTTGATCTCGGAGTTCGTGGTTTTGTACCAGCATCCCTCGTTGAAGCTCATTTTGTAGAAGATTTCAGCGATTATAAAGGCCGTATCCTAACCTTTAAAATAGTAGAACTTGATAAGGAAAAGAATCGATTAATTCTTTCTCATCGAGCTGTTGTAGAACAAGAAAAAGGTAAACAAAAACAAAATCGCCTAACTGCAGTTCAAGTTGGCCAAATTATTGATGGTACAGTTCAAAGAATCACTGATTTTGGGGCATTCGTAGATATTGGCGGCATTGACGGTCTTGTTCATATTTCCCAATTATCTTATGAGCACATCGATAAGCCTTCTGATGTAGTTCATGAAGGGCAACAAGTACAGGTTAAGGTATTGAGTGTTGATCGTGATAATGAAAGGATTTCTTTATCGATTAAAGAAACACTTCCTGGACCTTGGTCAAATATTTCCGAAAAAGCACCAAAAGGAACCGTCTTAAAAGGAAAAGTGAAAAGATTGGTTTCTTATGGAGCATTTGTCGAAGTATTTCCAGGTGTTGAAGGGCTGGTTCATATCTCTCAAATTGCCCATAAACACATCGGTACACCACATGAAGTATTGAAAGAAGGACAGGAAGTAGATGTCAAAGTTCTTGAGGCAAATGAGTCAGATCAACGTTTATCCTTAAGCATTAAAGAACTTCTTGAAAAAGAGTATGAGGAAAACCATGACTATGAACTTCCTGAAGAGTCAAAAGGCTTTCAGCTTGGAGAAGTTATTGGAGATAAATTAAAGAATCTAGGAAAATAATGGTGATTTAAGTGTCTAGATCTGAACGAAAATGGGACCACATTCGTTATGCCCTTGATAATAGGAAACATCATGCTTCAGCTTTCGATGATATAAAATTTATTCACCAGGGATTACCGAATATCGGTGTGTTCGATGTTGGATTAGACCATGAATTTGGCGGACTTTATTTAAGTTCGCCAATTTTTATCAATGCCATGACCGGTGGTGGTGGTGAAAAAACTTATCGTATCAATAAAGAGCTGGCAATAGTAGCTAAAAATACCGGTTTAACAATGGCTGTTGGGTCACAAATGGCTGCATTAAAAGATAAAACTCAAAAATACACCTATGAAATTGTCCGTAAAGAGAATCCCAAAGGTGTTATTATTGCAAATTTAGGGAGTGAGGCCTCACCAGACGACGCAAAAGCTGCTATCGAGATGGTTGAAGCAAATGCCCTGCAAATACACTTAAATGTAATTCAAGAATTAACTATGCCAGAGGGAGATCGGAATTTTTCTGGTGCACTTAAAAGAATTGAATCCATTGTTAAAGAGCTAACAGTCCCTGTTATTGTGAAAGAAGTTGGTTTCGGTATGGCAAAGGAAACTGTTCATTCACTTTCGTCAATTGGTGTTAAAGTGGTTGATGTAGGCGGCTCTGGGGGAACAAATTTTGCTGAAATTGAAAATAAGCGCAGGGAAAAATCTCTGTCTTTTTTTAATCAATGGGGAATCCCAACGGGTGTATCTATTCTTGAAGCAACGTCAGTTTCTAATCATCTATCCATCATTGGCTCAGGGGGATTTATGTCAGCGCATGATATTGCAAAAGGAATAGCGATTGGAGCAGATGCGGTTGGCATGGCAGGTTATTTCTTGAAAATTCTTGTTAAAGATGGGATAGAAACGTTACAGAAAGAAATCGAAACCCTTCATGAGGAATTAAAAATGATTATGACTGCTTTAGGTACAAAGACTGTTTCAGATTTAAAAAATGCACCACTAATAATATCTGGCGAAACCTATCATTGGTTAAATCAAAGAGGCATAGATACAAAACAATATGCAAAGCGTTCCATAAATTAAAAGCTCCCGTAACCGCGGGAGCTTTTTGTAGTTATTTTCTACAGTTATTTTTTTCCATCGTTTAATCCCCGTGCCTCTTCCGGGCCTGATAGCTTGGTAGCACCAGGGTAGTGCAAAGCCTGATCACGATCTGACTCCACTCTGCTGCTTTCGCGTAACTTTTTTTCTTGTCGGTCTTTTCCCATTCCTACACACCTCCTCTTAATAAGATGATTCACACAGGAAATATTATTCAAGGAAGTATGAAACTACATAAAGATTACCAATAATGAAAATAATAGGAGGTGTATGAGTTGGAAGGGTTAATCTTTTATTGGAGCTGTTGGGCCTTTTGGATTTACTTAACATTTATCTTAGAAAAACAAAACCCATTTCGAGTTAAACTTGCTGCTATCGTTTTAATTGCACTAATATTATCTAATATTCAATTTATGGTAGGTGAATTTGAAATACAAGCAAGTGGATTATTTATTTTAGGTATCTGTTATTTATTCATAAGCCAGGAAAAACGAGGAGGAATAATTTACTTTTTTATTTGTTCATTCATAATAACAATTGCATATGTAACCTTCCATTTATTTGAGATATTTGATCCAATTTGGATCGTTTTTAAGAAGGAATGGATGATGGGTATAGCATTGTGGTATTTAGCCATACTATTGCAAAAAACTTTAAAAGGGAGATTGATCATAATTTTTGCAGGTGGAATGCAGGGAGAGATTTTATATGCCTATATATTAAATAAATTCCAATTTCCCTATTTGATTGGGGAATTTGCCTATTTAGATGTTTGTTCGTTAACGGCACTTTTGCTTGCGGGATGGAGTACATTGGAAAACGCTGGTACAATATTGCAAAATCATTTTCATTTCTTTGAAAAAGGAAAGCAAAAATCCTCGTAATTTATAATCTTGTCAAGCTTCCCCATTGCGGGAAAGGAGTATCATTGATAATATAATATAGTTAGGCCCTTCTAGATGACAGAAGGGTTTCTTTACTTAATAAGAACTAAAGGGAATTATCCCGCATTAACGGGAAGTAAGACCCCCACTGAAGGAAGTTTCACTCTATGCTAACATACTAAATTGTATTTGATTATAGAAAAGAAAGGATGGCGATTGTAATTGGTTAAACCTGTTATTGCCATTGTAGGACGGCCCAACGTAGGAAAATCAACTATTTTTAATCGAATTGTCGGTGAACGTATTTCCATTGTTGAGGACATTCCAGGAGTTACAAGAGATCGTATTTATAGTTCAGGTGAGTGGTTAACACATGACTTTAACGTGATTGATACTGGTGGTATTGATATTGGTGACGAACCTTTTTTAGAGCAAATCCGTCAGCAAGCGGAAGTGGCGATTGATGAGGCTGATGTTATTATCTTCTTAACAAATGGACGAGAAGGGGTAACAGCAGCTGATGAAGAAGTGGCAAAAATATTATATAAGTCTAAAAAACCGGTTGTTTTAGCTGTAAATAAAATAGATAATCCTGAAATGCGTGAAGATATCTATGATTTTTATTCATTAGGGTTTGGTGACCCTATTCCAATTTCAGGGGCACATGGACTAGGGCTAGGTGACTTATTGGATGAGGCAGCAAGACATTTTCCAAAAAACAAACCTATTGAATATGGTGAAGATGTAGTCAAATTTTCCTTAATTGGGCGGCCAAATGTAGGGAAATCCTCATTGGTAAATGCTATCTTAGGTGAAGAACGTGTAATCGTAAGTGATATTGCTGGTACAACTCGTGATGCAGTCGATTCTCCATATACATTTAATGGTGGAAAATATGTCATAATTGATACAGCAGGAATTAGGAAAAAAGGGAAGGTATATGAGAGTACTGAAAAATATAGTGTCCTCCGTGCACTAAGGGCAATAGAACGTTCTGACGTTGTTCTTGTTGTCATTAACGCCGAAGAAGGAATCATTGAACAGGACAAAAAGATAGCTGGGTATGCACATGAAGCCGGCAGGGCTATCGTTATTGTTGTAAATAAGTGGGACGCTATTGAAAAAGATGAGAAGACCATGAAGGAACTTGAACACAAGATCAGGGAACATTTCTTATTTCTTAGTTATGCTCCAATTGTGTTTTTATCCGCAAAAACAAAAAAACGAATCCATACACTTTTGCCAATGATCAACACTGCTAGTGAAAACCACTCGATGAGGGTTGAAACAAGTGTGCTTAATGATGTCATCATGGACGCAGTAGCAATGAATCCGACCCCAACAGACAATGGCAGACGCTTAAAATTATATTATACAACCCAAGTGGCAGTTAAACCGCCGACCTTTGTTGTGTTTGTAAACGAACCTGAATTATTGCACTTTTCCTATGAACGCTTCCTAGAGAACAGAATTAGAGATGCTTTTGGATTTGAAGGAACTCCTATCAAAATTTTTGCAAGAGAAAGAAAATAAAAGATAAGGTGGGTGTGATTTAAATTGAATGCTACTAAAACTGCAATAGCTGTTATCGGAGCAGGAAGCTGGGGAACCGCATTGGCAATGGTCCTTGCAGACAATGGACATGAAGTCCGTCTTTGGAGCCATAACGAGGTGCAGGTGAAAGAAATTAATGAAGAGCACACAAATAAGAAATATTTGCCTGAGATCGTTCTTTCAGAATTAATTGTGGGGTATGCTTCATTAAGTGATACATTAGCGGGAGTGGATACAATTATATTAGCTGTTCCCACGAAAGCAATACGTGAGGTAATTGGAAAAATCCGTACCGTGCAAGCTGGTCCGATTTTGATCGCACACGTAAGTAAAGGAATCGAACCTGATTCATTAATGCGTATATCAGAAATAATAAGAGAAGAAATGCCTAAAGAAATGCTAAAAGATGTCGTTGTTCTGTCCGGTCCTAGTCATGCTGAAGAAGTAAGCCTTCGCCACCCAACAACGGTAACCGTTACTTCAGAAAATATGGCTGCAGCAGAAAAAGTACAGGATTTATTCATCAACAACAATTTTCGAGTGTACACGAATTCAGATATCATCGGTGTTGAAATAGGTGGTGCATTAAAA
This sequence comes from Bacillus sp. ISL-75, assembly GCF_018613095.1. NCBI lineage: Bacteria > Bacillati > Bacillota > Bacilli > Caryophanales > Bacillaceae > Bacillus > Bacillus sp. ISL-75. The sequence continues at coordinate 64,921 of NZ_JAGGQX010000011.1, read as the reverse complement.
AATATTATTGCACTTGCAGCGGGTATTACAGATGGGCTTGGTTATGGTGATAATGCAAAAGCAGCCTTAATGACACGAGGATTAGCTGAAATTGCTCGTCTAGGTACCAAAATGGGGGCCAATCCATTAACTTTTTCAGGCCTAGCAGGAATAGGTGATTTAATTGTTACATGTACAAGCGTCCATTCAAGGAACTGGAGAGCGGGAAACCTATTAGGTAAAGGGAAAACCCTTAATGAGGTTTTGGATAACATGGGGATGGTTGTAGAGGGTGTGAGAACCACCAAAGCGGCTTATCAGTTAGCGAAAAAGTATGATGTAAACATGCCAATAACCTTTGCGCTATATGATGTCTTATTTAACGGGAAGAACGCAATAGACGCTGTAGATGTATTAATGGCACGTGGAAAGACTCATGAAATGGAAGATTTGGTTAATGTTTTAGATGAAAGGAATATTGAAGACTAAAAAATGTCCCAAATGTCATTAAATAGGGGCGGGCAGTGTTACTGCTCATGAATATTTTTATTAATAAATAGGCGTTCTAAAGAGGCGCTTTGTGTCTAGATTGCATACAATGCAACGAAGCAACCTGGTAGTTTGACGCTGGAGTATGGGTTATTTAGTCTTTAAAGCTGAAGTAAAGAATTCGCCCCTCTTTACTTCAGTTTTTTTTTGGTGAGGAAGAGAACATGAAAGTTTTTAGTTTAAAATTTTTCTAGAAAAGTTATAGCTTGTGATATAATTAATTTTCGAAAAAGGGGGAGTTTAGTGTGTCACCAGCAATGTTTAAAATGTGGGTGTCGATTGCTGGAATGGGGTTTATGTTCCTTGCGATTATGACAATTTATTTCAGCAGATATAAGTTAAAAGGAGTATTTCGAATTATTACAGCAATTATCGCTTACTTATTAATGATTGTTTCTGGACTAACGCTTCTTATTGTTTTCTTAACATAATCGGGGTTAAATACATAAATAAAGTGGTGATCAAATGAAATGGAATGTGCTCGGTTGTTTTCTAGCTTTAACCGCTTTTTTACTGGCAGGATGCATGTATCCTCAAGAGGAATTAGCGAAGAATCAAATCCCTTATCAAGATCAAATTCACGCTGTTCAAACCGCTGTGGATGCCTTTAGAGAGGAAAATAGTGGAATCCTTCCAATAAAAACAAAAGAAGCAGAAACGCCGATTTATCAGAAGTATCCAATTGAATTTAAAAAAATCACTCCAAAATATATCGCGGAGCCACCAGGAAATGCTTATGAAAATGGGGGGGTCTTCCAATATGTACTCGTAGATGTGGAGACCAAGCCGACTGTAAAATTATTTGATTTAAGAATAACAGATGTGATACGAGATATTAAATTACGAATTAAAACAAAAGGGTATCCACCATATAAAAAGCAAATTGCTAAAAATGTTTTTTCCCTTGATTTTAAACAGCTAGGATATAAAAATGATCCTTTCATTGTCAGTCCGTTTTCTAATCAAAATTTATCTTTTGTCATAACTGGGAGTGCAGAAGTATATGTAGATTATCGCCCGGATTTATACCAAGCAATGAAAAAAACGGACGAGAAGGTAAAATCAGGGGAGGATATTCGCTCAATTTTAGTGAATGATTCAATGTTTGTGCCTGCCTATTCCTTGCCATATACATGGGATTCTAAGACGAAAGAACCAGTATTTTTAGAAGAATAATGTGCTTATTCTTATATTTAGTCATAACCCTTTTCCTATGAAATATATTGTAGGAGAAGGGTTTTTTTTGCTAATGCCAAAGAAAAACATATATTGAAACCCTCCATTATATCAAATGTTCAGACACTACAGATACAAGAGAACCTAGTGAATTTTTAATAAGGGGGTAAAAAAGTTTTCGAAAAGTGTCATAACATTATAGGACAACGTCATAAACATATACTGTCCAAAAATACCTAAAATGGATGTTTAATCCCACTTTACTCTATGATCGGGAGGGGATCACTTGGAAAAGGTTGATATTTTTAAAGATATTGCCGAAAGAACAGGCGGTGATATTTATTTAGGGGTAGTAGGAGCAGTACGGACTGGAAAATCTACATTTATTAAAAAATTTATGGAGCTGGTCGTGTTACCGAATATAAACAGTGAAGCTGAGAGGTCACGGGCACTGGATGAACTGCCTCAAAGCGCTGCAGGAAAAACAATTATGACAACTGAACCGAAATTCGTGCCTAATCAAGCAGCAACTGTTCATGTTGATGATGGATTAAATGTCAATATTAGGCTAGTTGATTGTGTTGGTTATACAGTGCCAGGTGCTAAAGGCTATGAGGATGAAAATGGACCAAGAATGATTACTACCCCATGGTATGAGGAACCAATTCCTTTCCATGAAGCTGCTGAAATTGGCACTAGGAAAGTCATTCAGGAGCATTCCACTATTGGTGTGGTTGTTACAACGGATGGGACAATAGGTGAGATTCCAAGAAGTAACTATATTGAGGCAGAAGAAAGAGTTATTAACGAACTGAAGGAAGTTGGCAAACCGTTCATCATGGTTGTTAACAGTGCGCAGCCCTACCATCCAAGCACTGAAACGCTAAGATCGAGTTTAGCAGAAAAATATGATATCCCGGTAATTGCCATGAGTGTTGAAAGTATGCGCGACAGTGATGTTCTGAATGTCCTCCGTGAAGCACTTTACGAGTTCCCTGTACTTGAAGTCAATGTGAATTTGCCAAGCTGGGTTATGGTTCTAAGAGAAAACCATTGGCTTCGTGAAAGCTATCAAGATGCTGTCAAGGAAACTGTAAAAGATATCAAGAGATTAAGAGATGTTGATCGAGTTGTCCAACATTTTAGTGAGTTTGAATTTATTGAAAGAGCTGGATTAGCAGGAATTGAAATGGGCTCAGGGGTTGCTGAAATTGATTTAATTGCCCCAGATGAATTGTATGATGATATATTAAAAGAAATCGTTGGGGTAGAAATCCGCGGGAAAGATCATCTGCTCGAATTAATGCAGGATTTTGCCCATGCCAAAGCAGAGTATGATCACATTGCTGATGCCTTAAAAATGGTGAAACAAACGGGTTACGGAATTGCCTCACCAACACTTTCTGATATGAGTCTTGAAGAGCCGGAAATTATTCGTCAAGGTGCCCGGTTTGGCGTGAGGCTTCGTGCTGTAGCACCATCGATTCATATGATCAAAGTGGATGTAGAATCTGAATTCGCTCCAATTATTGGTACGGAAAAACAAAGTGAGGAGCTTGTAAGATACTTAATGCAGGATTTCGAAGATGACCCGTTATCCATTTGGAATTCAGACATCTTTGGCCGCAGCTTAAGCTCAATTGTTCGTGAGGGTATCCAAGCAAAGCTGAGTTTAATGCCAGAAAATGCAAGATATAAACTTAAAGAAACGTTAGAGAGAATTATCAACGAAGGCTCAGGCGGCTTAATTGCCATTATTCTATAGGCTCTGACTCCTAATCGGGGTCTTTTTTTTGTGGAAATGAGGGTGTCGTATTTTTGGTTTCACGGACATTAGTGAGAAAAATCTACCAAAATGGGCAAAATAAGTAGAATTTTGTTGAACAAAAGAAAAGATTACCATTATTTAATGAAATCTTCTTGATATGCTGAATTGATTATGATAATCTTTAAACTGAATTACGTTATAGTGTTTGAACCCTTATTTCATAAGGGTTTTCCTTGAAAAAATAGATTTGAGTTACCAATTTAGTTATTTATGGTTACTTTGGTAATAAAACCGAGCTATGACGTATAGAAATCAGAAAAATTGTTTAGAAATGTAGATAAGTAATCTTATTTACGAATCTTGATAATTTCTTTGGGAGGAGGTGAATGGCATGAACAAGACAGAACTTATTAATGCAGTTGCTGAAGCAAGCGAGCTTTCAAAAAAGGACGCTACTAAAGCAGTTGATGCTGTTTTTGATGCGATTTTAGATGCTTTAAAAAATGGTGATAAAGTACAATTAATCGGTTTTGGAAACTTTGAAGTACGTGAGCGTGCAGCTCGTAAAGGTCGTAACCCTCAAACAGGTGAGGAAATCGAAATCGCTGCTAGCAAAGTTCCAGCTTTTAAACCAGGTAAAGCGCTTAAAGACGCAGTAAAATAATTACATAAATTTATTGCTAGAGGCGAATGCTTAAGTAAAAAGGTCATGGTAAAGTCCATGGCCTTTTTTCTACTTTTTTGCTTGAACTAAAAAGATTGTGCTAATATGTATTTGTCAGATATACTTGACTGAACAATAGGGGGAATTTTAATATGTCACAAGTGAATCGTGCCCAAATTGAAGAAGCGGTACGTTTAATATTAGAAGCAATCGGTGAAGACCCAAACCGTGAAGGACTGCTTGATACACCTAAACGGGTAGCAAAAATGTATGAAGAAGTTTTTAGTGGATTAAATGAGGATCCGAAGAAGCATTTTGAAACCATCTTTAGTGAAGATCACGAAGAATTGGTATTGGTTAAAGATATCCCTTTTTATTCTATGTGTGAACACCATCTCGTTCCATTCTTTGGTAAAGCACATGTAGCCTACATCCCGAAAAATGGTCGTGTTACTGGATTGAGTAAATTGGCAAGAGCTGTAGAAGCCGTAGCAAAAAGACCTCAACTTCAAGAACGGATTACTTCCACGATTGCTGATAGCATGATGGAAAAATTAGAACCACACGGAGTGATGGTGGTTGTCGAAGCAGAACATATGTGTATGACCATGCGCGGTGTAAAAAAGCCAGGGTCTAAAACAGTAACCACTGCAGTCCGCGGTGTTCTTGCTGACGATGCGATTGCTCGAGCTGAAGTGCTATCTTTAATAAAATATTAGTCTAATTTACCTAAAGTATTTGAGGTGATCAAATGGAGAAACGCTATCCACAAAATGGTGAGTATGTAGTTATTAAAGCGATTGATGATGGTGTCAGTGTTATCGGCTTAACAAGGGGCACAGATACAAAATTTCATCATTCTGAAAAGCTGGATAAAGGAGAAGTGCTTATAGCTCAATTTACTGAGCATACTTCTGCTATAAAAATCAGGGGAAATGCGAAAATTCTTACTCATCTGGGTGAAGTAGAAAGTGAATTGAAAAAATAAGATAATCAGTTCGAATCACATTGTTTTCATCTTTTTTATATGAGCGTAAATGATTATTTTGTGAATTTCTGCCTAAAGAAAACCTTTTATGATATAATGGTGTCTGCCTTGTTTTTAGAGAATGGTTAGGCTTTTCTTTATTAAACGGCATGAATTTTACTATGCAAATAGGAAATAAGAATACATAAAGACATTACTTCGGGGAAGCAAGGGTGATTAAATTGCTGGACATTCGACAAAAATTCACAAATATTAGAGAGCAGGTCGAAAAAAGAGTTTGTGACACATACTTGCTTAATTATATTGAAATTCCGATTATTGACGAAGATAAACTGCTTCTTCTAGTCTCAATAATGGATCGCCTCGAATTGTCATACAGTGATATGCAGAACTACGCCTTGTCAACAATGTTAATTCAAATTGCCCTTGATACCCATGAACATATTACAGATGCATCTGTAGAGGAAAAAAATCGTCAATTAACCGTTCTAGCAGGCGATTATTTTAGTGGCTTATATTATAAGCTTCTAGCAGATTCGGAAGATATAATGATGATCAAGGCACTTTCTAGAGGAATTAAAGAAGTCAATGAAAATAAAATTTCTGTATATCAAAATGAAATTTTAGACATAGAAGAGCTAATGACAAGTATTGGGCTGATTGAAAGTTCCTTACTTGCCCATCTTTCCGAATATTTTAAAGTGGATTTATGGAATAATTTTCTAGAAAACCTGCTTTTATTTAAACGTTTACTTCATGAAAAACGTCAATTTTTACAAACAGGAAGTTCCGTATTGTTCGAAGCCTTAAAATCAATTGTTTTCCCAATCGATAATAATAAGGCGAAAGAGTTGTCTAGGGAACAGCAAAATCACTTATTTCTGTGTTGCGACCATCATCTTGAAAGGTCAAAAGAAGTTATTGAAAAGGGATTAGAACAGTTGCCATACTTAAATGAATTACTTGAGAAAAGGATTGTATCAATCTTAAGCCAATACCAGCCAAATGCAAAAACTTTTGTGGAAGAAGGGTAATAAAATCATGCAGGAATCGAAAGAACAGCGAGTTCACAATGTGTTTGAAAAGATATCTGATAACTACGATAAAATGAATTCTGTTATCAGTTTTCAACAGCACATCAAGTGGCGGAAAGACACGATGAAAAAAATGAATGTACAGCCTGGTTCAAAAGCTCTCGATGTTTGCTGTGGTACTGCTGATTGGACAATAGCCTTAGCAGAAGCGGTTGGTCCAACAGGTGGAGTTACAGGATTGGATTTTAGCCAAAATATGCTTAATGTGGGTATTGAAAAGGTTAAAGAGCTAGGGTTAAAACAGGTTGAGTTAGTACATGGAAACGCAATGGAACTCCCTTTTCCAGATAATAGTTTTGATTATGTAACGATTGGCTTTGGTTTAAGGAATGTCCCTGATTACCTGCAAGTTTTAAAAGAAATGCACCGTGTAGTAAAGCCAGGTGGAATCGCTGTCTGTCTAGAAACATCACAACCTACACTAATTGGCTATAAACAGCTCTATTATTTTTATTTTCGCTTTATTATGCCGATGTTTGGTAAATTGCTTGCAAAAAGCTATCGAGAATATGCTTGGCTTCATGAGTCAGCACGTAATTTTCCAGGGATGAGGGAGCTAGCTAAAATGTTTGAGCAAGCTGGCTTCAAAGAAGTGAAATACAAACCATATAGCGGCGGTGCCGCAGCTGTTCATATTGGTAAAAAAAATTAATTTATTGAACTCGAAGACAGGATGAAAAGCTGGTGAATTCAAATGAAATTAAAAATGATGTATTCATTTTTGAATTCGGATATTAACTTGATTGAAAAAAAGTTAGAAGAGACTATAAAGGCAGATTCCCTTCTGCTTAGACAGGCTTCTATGCATACATTACAAGCCGGCGGGAAAAGAATTCGTCCTGTTTTTGTTTTGCTTGCAGGAAAATTTGGTAAATATGATATCCATGTGATGAAGAATGTTGCTGTTGCGCTTGAATTAATTCATATGGCATCACTTGTCCATGATGATGTAATCGACGATGCTGATCTTCGCCGTGGCCAGCCTACCGTGAAGTCCAAATGGGATAACAAAATTGCCATGTATACCGGTGACTTTGTTTTTGCTCTTGCGATTGAATTGATGACTAATATCGAAAATCCCGAAGCCCATAAAATTTTAGCCAATACGATTGTTGAAGTGTCAGTAGGTGAAATTCAACAAATTAAAGATAAATATCGCTTTAATCAAAATCTGCGAGATTATCTCCGCAGAATTAAGAGGAAAACTGCTCTGTTAATTGCAGTTAGCTGCCAATTAGGAGCTATAGCTGCAGAGGTTGAAGAATCCATCCATAAAAAACTTTATCGGTTCGGGTATTACGTCGGAATGTCTTATCAAATAATTGATGATATTTTAGACTTTACCTCAACTGAGAAGGAACTTGGGAAGCCTGCTGGCGGAGACCTAGTGCAGGGGAATGTTACTGCCCCAGCTCTTTATGCAATGGAAAATGATGAAATCCGTAATGAAATAGAAAAGGTCAATGAGGAAATGGATGCTCATGATATAACAAAGATTATTTCGTTAATTAAGCAATCAGGAGCAATCGAAAAATCATTCGCACTAAGCGATCTTTACTTACAAAAAGCTTTAGCAGAATTAGAGGGGATACCTGCGAATAAAGCAAAAAAAACCCTAAACGATATTGCAAAGGTTATTGGGAAACGAAAATTCTAAACAACTTGTTAAATTTTCAAAAAAATGATAATATTTTCATGGATTGTTTCTTAAATACAATCAATATACATAATAATTAATTTTTAGGAGTGGAATTCATGGAAAAAACATTTTTAATGGTAAAGCCCGATGGTGTACAGCGTAACCTAATTGGAGAAATCGTCGCACGTTTTGAAAGAAAGGGCTTTCAATTGGTTGGAGCAAAGTTAATGAGCATTCCCAATGAACTAGCTGAAGAACATTATGGTGAGCACAAGGAGCGTCCTTTCTTCGGTGAATTAGTAGATTTCATCACTTCTGGTCCTGTTTTTGCAATGGTCTGGCAAGGTGAAAATGTCATCGCTACTGCCCGCCAAATGATGGGTGCTACCAATCCAAAAGATGCTGCACCAGGTACTATTCGCGGTGATTTTGGTTTAACTGTTGGTAAAAATGTTATTCATGGCTCAGATTCACCTGTGAGTGCAGAGCGTGAAATTGGCTTATTTTTTAAAGATTCTGGTGTTGTAGAATACAATAAACTAGTTAACGAATGGATATACTAATTAAATAAATTGAGACACTTGTATAACTATTATACAAGTGTCTTTTTATTTCTCTATATTAATTTAATCCTTATTTTCTGAATTGTTATACTATGTTTATTGGGCGCTATATGGTATATTGATAAAAAAATTCTTTAATGAGTTGAAGGGGGAAAGAGTATGGGAATGAGATACTTAACAGCAGGAGAATCCCATGGGCCGCAATTAACAACAATATTAGAAGGCCTCCCTGCTGGAATGCCATTATTATTAGAAGATATAAATGAGGAATTATCCAGGCGCCAAAAAGGGTATGGCCGTGGAAGAAGAATGCAAATTGAAAAGGATACAGCCCAAATCGTTTCGGGAGTCCGTCACGGCTACACTCTTGGCTCTCCAATAGCATTAGTAGTTCAAAACAATGACTGGAAGCATTGGACGAAGATTATGGGAGCGGAGCCCCTAGATGAAGGCCAGGAGGATGAAGTTAAACGTAAAGTAACTCGTGCCCGTCCTGGTCATGCGGATTTAAATGGTGCGATTAAATATGGACATAGGGATATGAGAAATGTCCTTGAACGCTCTTCTGCCCGTGAGACAACTGTTAGAGTTGCTGCAGGTGCTGTTGCCAAGAAACTTTTATCATTGGTAGGAGTTGAACTAGTTTCACATGTCGTTGAAATAGGTGGAATAAAAGCTAATGCTGATAATTCTCTTTCTTTTGAGGCATTAAAGGATAAGACAGAAAATTCTCCTGTTCGATGTGCTGACCCTAATGTGGAAAAGGATATGATGGCTGCTATTGATGAAGCGAAGAAAAATGGTGATTCAATCGGCGGAGTCGTGGAAGTGATTGCTAAAGGTATGCCAGCTGGAGTTGGGAGCTACGTTCACTATGATCGTAAATTAGATGGGAAATTAGCCGCTGCCATTATGAGTATAAATGCGTTTAAGGGTGTAGAAATTGGCATTGGTTTTGAGGCCGCTAGCAAACCGGGAAGCGAAGTCCATGATGAGATAGCTTGGGATCAAGAAAAAGGTTATTACCGCAAGACCAACAGACTGGGTGGCTTTGAAGGCGGAATGACGACTGGCATGCCAATTGTTGTCAGAGGTGTGATGAAACCAATCCCCACATTATATAAACCACTGATGAGCGTAGATATTGATACTAAGGAGCCATTTGCTGCGAGCGTTGAACGCTCAGACAGTTGTGCTGTACCTGCTGCTGCAGTGGTTGCAGAGAATGCTGTTGCATGGGAACTTGCAAACGCCCTGATTGAACAATTTTACAGCGACCGCTTTGATGCTTTTGCTACTGAAATAAAAAGGCAGAGAGAATATGCGAGGGAGTTTTAATGGAAACCATTCAAATCCAAACAGCGTCAAAAAACTACAATGTCTTTGTGGGGGAAGGTGTAAGTAAGGAGCTTGGCCCTTATTTGGAGAATCATTTTAAGGGTCTAACCAGAATATTAATTATTACAGATGAAACAGTTGCTAAGCTGCACCTAGAAAAATTATTGTTTGAGCTTAAATCGTTTGATCCCGTAATTTTTACTGCCCCTAGTGGCGAAAAGGCAAAAACCTTTGAAATTTATTATTCTGCGCTTTCAACTGCTCTTGAAAACCGACTTGACCGCAAATCTGTTATACTTTCATTTGGCGGCGGTGCAGTAGGAGATTTGTCAGGATTTGTTGCCGCCTCTTTTATGAGAGGTATACCTTTTATTCAAGTCCCAACAACCATATTAGCTCATGATAGTGCTGTTGGCGGAAAGGTAGCGATCAATCATCCACTCGGGAAAAATATGATAGGAGCCTTTCATCAGCCAGAAGCCGTCTTTTATGATTTAGAATTTTTAAAAACACTTCCTGCTCATGAAATTCGTTCGGGATTTGCAGAGGTTATTAAACATGCACTTATTGATGATTCCGATTTTTTTGATTGGCTGAAAGAAAATGTGGAAGACCTTCAAACCTTTCCTATGGAGTTGTTATCGGAATCCCTAATAAAAGGGATAAAGGTAAAGGGTAAAATCGTTAGTCAGGATGAAAAAGAAACTGGAATTCGGGCTTACTTGAATTTAGGTCATACGTTAGGTCATGCTATTGAATCAGAAATGGGTTATGGGAATTTTACTCATGGGGAAGCAGTAATGGTAGGGATGATTTTTGCATTAAAGTTAAGTAAAAAATTACTAGGGCTTTCATTCGATTTAGAAGAATTCACCAACTGGATTGAAGGACTTGGGTATGCATCGAAAATACCTGAAAATCTATCTCATGAAAATTTAATTAATAAAATGAAGCAGGATAAAAAATCTGTTTTGCATTCGATTCGTTTTGTATTACTCGAACAATTGGGTCAGCCAGTCCTAAAGGAAATATCAGAAACAGTTTTATTTGAAGAGTTAAAAAGTTCTTAAAGGGGGGTCTTGTCTTGATAAGAGGGATGAGGGGAGCAATCACAGTTAATCAGAACACAGAGGAAGCAATTATTACTGCCACAGAAGAACTGCTGGAGAAGATAATTGAGGAAAACCATATCCAACCTGAATTAGTTGCATCTGTTTTCATTTCAACAACAGAGGATATTAATGCGGTATTCCCGGCAAAGGCATTGCGTAAATTTGAGGGGTGGACTTACGTTCCTGTCATGTGTATGCAGGAAATGCCTGTTCCAAATTCCTTGAAAATGTGTGTTAGAATCATGATGCATGTAAATACAACACAATCTCAAGAAGATATTAACCATGTATACTTAAAAGGGGCTAAAGTCCTTAGACCCGACCTAAGCAATAGTTTAGCGTAATGGGAGGATCTTTTTGAAAGATAGAATACGTCTACAAGAATGGAGTGTATAAATATGAGATGGAAAGAGCAGTTATTAACACTGACTCCCTATCAACCAGGAAAATCAATAGAGGCAGTAAAGAAGCAATATAAACTCGACAAAATTGTAAAGCTAGCATCAAATGAAAATCCTTTTGGATGTTCAGAACAGGTGTTGACCGCTCTTCAATCGAATCAAACAAGTTTAGCGATTTACCCTGATGGGTACGCTACAAATTTAAGAGAGACAATTGCTTCATTTTTACAGGTTGACGAGGATGAATTAATATTCGGTAATGGTTCAGATAATCTTATCCAAATAATTTCTAGGGCACTTTTACATCCGAACGCCAATTCAATTATGGCGACACCTACCTTTTCACAATATAAGCATAATGCTGTTATTGAAGGGGCAGTTAGTAAGGAAGTTCCTCTACTAAACGGAGAACATGATTTAGAGGCAATGCTTGCAGCTATTGATGAACAGACCAATGTTATTTGGCTATGCAGCCCTAATAACCCTACCGGTACATATATACCAGAAAATAAATTAATCGCTTTTCTAGAAAAAGTTCCATCAGATATTCTGGTTGTATTGGATGAAGCCTATTTTGAATATGTTGTTGCTGATGATTACTATGATTCCGTTAACCTAGCTCGTAAGTATGAAAATTTAATTGTCCTAAGAACTTTTTCTAAAATATATGGACTTGCTGCCTTGAGAATTGGATATGGAGTTGCCAATCGCTCGATTATAAAAGCGCTTGAACCTGCAAGGGAGCCGTTTAATGTTAATTCTTTAGGTCAATTAGCAGCATCTGCAGCAATCAAGGACCAGGAATTTATAAAAGTCTGCAAAGAAAAAAATAGGAAGGGGCTTGAACAGTTTTATCAATTCTGTGGTGAGAATGAACTTGATTTTTATCCATCACAAACTAACTTTATTTTAATTGATTGTAAAATGGATGGGGATCAGGTTTTCCAACATTTATTGGAGAGAGGATATATCGTCCGTTCCGGAAAAGCTCTTGGTTTTCCAACCGGTGTTAGAATTACAGTAGGCTCCTATGAACAAAATGTCGGTGTCCTAAAAGCACTTGGAGAATCCTTAGCTATTAGTAAAACAGAGTAGTGCTTTGTTGTTTAGGGGGAGTTATCATTGAAAGGCCGTGTATTTGTAATTGGCTTAGGATTAATTGGCGGTTCTCTAGCCCTTTGTATAAAAAAGGAGCATAAGGATGTAACTATTGTAGGATTTGATATTAATAGTGAACAAGCAAGGCTTGCAAAAATGCTTGGAGTCATTGATGAAATAGCTGAAGATATATACAGTGGTGCAATTAACGCTAATTTAATTATTATTTCTGCACCTGTAAATGAAACAGAGGAAATTATTCAGTTCCTTGCGGGCCTCCCTCTCCATCCAGAGGTAATCGTGACAGATACAGGAAGTACAAAAAGTAAGATTGTCGGAAGTGCCAAAAGCCTAAAGGACCGTGGAATCACCTTTATTGGCGGGCATCCTATGGCGGGTTCCCATAAAAGTGGTGTATCTGCTTCCAAAGAAATATTATTTGAAAATGCCTTTTACCTGTTAACACCGCAAGAACATGTAGAAAATAAAAAGGTAGAATTATTAAAAGCATGGTTATATGGCACCAATGCTAAGTTTTTAACTATTACACCAGAAAACCATGATTATCTCACTGGAATTGTCAGTCATTTCCCTCATATCATCGCTGCCTCTATTGTTCGCCAAACTGAAAAACTAGCTGAAGCAGAAAGTCTAATTCCACGACTAGCAGCTGGCGGATTTAGGGATATTACTAGGATTGCTTCGAGTAGCCCAAAGATGTGGAAGGATATTCTCCTGCACAACCGTGAAATCTTAATTGAATTACTCGATCAATGGCAAGAAGAAATGAATGGGGTTAAAACATTACTTGAAAATGAAAATAGTTCTGCAATTTACGACTATTTTCAGCAAGCAAAACAATTTCGTGATGGCTTGCCACTGAAAGAAAAAGGTGCGATTCCGGCATTTTATGATTTGTTTGTCGATGTTCCAGATTACCCGGGTGTGATTTCGGAAATTACTGGCTATTTAGCAAAGGAAGAAATTAGCATTACAAATATTCGGATTCTAGAAACACGAGAAGATATTAATGGAGTCTTAGTGATTAGTTTTCAAACCGAAGAGGATCGGCAAAATGCTGAACGCTGTATTGGCAGTTATTCCAACTTTGCAACATCTATTGGTTCCTAAAATGATATGAATAAAAGGTGATTTTTCATGACGTCATTAAAACTTAAAACTAACATAAATGGTTTAAATGGTAAGATAACAATTCCAGGCGATAAATCGATTTCGCATAGATCTGTTATGTTTGGTTCGATCGCATATGGTGAAACCAAGATAACTAATTTCTTGCCTGGAGAAGATTGCTTAAGTACAATTTCATGCTTTCGAAAACTCGGAGTTACTATTGAGGAATCTGATAATCAACTTCGCATTATTGGAAAAGGTTTTGAGGGATTAACTGAGCCGACTGAAGTACTGGATGTTGGTAATTCAGGAACAACGATCCGTTTATTAATGGGTATTTTGGCTGGAAGACCATTTTTCTCATCTCTTGTGGGTGATGAGTCGATAGGAAAAAGGCCAATGACCAGGGTTACGAACCCATTATCAGAAATAGGTGCAAGAATAGATGGGCGAAAAGATGGTTCCTTCACTCCGATTTCCATCCGTGGTGGTGAGCTAAAACCTGTAAACTACCACCTTCCAGTTGCTAGTGCACAGGTGAAATCTGCTCTAATCCTTGCGGGACTGCAAGCAGAAGGACAAAGTATTATTATTGAGCCAGAGGAAACTCGCGACCATACTGAAAGAATGATCAAAAAATTTGGTGGAGAAATCCATAAGGATAACCAAAATATTATGGTTAAGGGTGGTCAAAAGCTGACAGCAACGTCGATTCATGTACCTGGGGATATATCGTCTGCAGCGTTCTTTCTTGTCGCTGGTGCTGTTATTCCTGACAGTGAAATTGTTCTGAAAAATGTTGGCCTAAACCCTACCAGAACGGGCATTATCGAGGTAATGAAAAAGATGGGCGCAGACTTAGAGATTGTACAAAATGATGAAACCTCTTTTGAACCATTTGGTGACCTCATTATTAAGACATCCAGTCTCAAAGGTACAGTCATTGAAGGTGACTTAATTCCAAAATTAATTGATGAAATACCAATTATTGCCCTTTTAGCAACACAAGCTGAAGGGACGACCATTATTAAAGATGCTGAGGAATTAAAAGTTAAGGAAACAAATCGAATAGATACAGTGGTTAATGAGTTGAAAAAATTAGGTGCTAAAATCGAAGCGACTGAAGATGGAATGATTATATACGGTAAATCCGTATTAAGCGGTGGAAAGGTTTCAAGTCATGGCGATCATCGGATTGGGATGATGCTGGCAATAGCAGCACTCCTATGTGAAAATGAAGCAGAACTAGTGAATCCCGAAGCAATTTCAGTTTCTTATCCTAACTTCTTTGCTCATTTAAACAGTCTCATTAAGTAAAGCTGCGTTTTAATGCAGCTTTTTTTATTTTTAAATGAATTTGATTTTGTTAGAATGTCATAGTTTATTGATTTTGCGCATAGCTTGTCATAAGGAAATAAAGTGAAAGCTTGCAAAGAAATGAATAGGGTGGTGGACGATGTATATCATTGAAAATGCCAATCTCCTTAAAGACAAGCAGTTGAAAACATGTTCGCTATTAATTAGTAAAAATCGCATAGCTAAAATTGATTCGCATTTTAGTCATTATAGACTGATAAAAATGAATGCTGGTCCATTTATCATGACCCCGTCATATGTCCTTTTTAATTCAAATATCCCACAAATTAAATCCTTTCAAGAATTAAAAAGGTGTCTGATTAAGGAATTCATGTTGAAAGGATGCACCACCTTATTTACCTATGTTAATGTGTCCTATGAAAATGAATTAACCACTAAAATTACCGAGCTTAAAACGTCTCTATTAAGTAGTCCTATTGATTATTTAATAGGGGTAAGAGTACCGATTCGATTGTTAACACAATCATTTATTAGGAAATGTAAGAAGGAAAAAATACCTGCTATTTTTGTTGACCTGCAAAACTTTGATGAATTAGAAAAAATACCTTGGGGCTGGATTAAAGAAGCCATGTTTCCGTTCAACAGTCCTTTAATTCCAATAATTTCTTCCGTCCAGAAGAAGGAAGTTAAGACAGTTTTGTCGAAATGGAAAGGTATCATGAAAAGAGAAAATATCCCTGCACTATACGAAGAAATAAAAGAAAATTACCCATTGACTATTACTGTATTAAATAAAATTGGTTTATACCCTCAAAAAGCTAGTTTAATGAGTGGTACTGAGGTAAGTTATAATCTATACACAAAAATAAATGAGATCAAGAATATTGATGAAGTGAATTTATTTCATTATCATGGTGATAGACTCGTAGTGACTGTTCACAAGGGAACGGTTCAACGTGCAGGTGATAACGTGATATTTAAACCTGGTAATGGAGAACATGTTAGGGTGCAAACCCCATCTTATTTTTCTCTGTCAATCTAGGAGAACGAGAGGTAAGTGTCAATGGAAAGAGTAAATAAAATTATTAACATGTTAGAAAACGGCCAACATAATGATGCTTTAAATGAATATAATGTTGTATTAAAAAGTGGAATGCCAGATGAGAAATTTCTTCTAGGAGAAGAAATGTATCAATATGGTTTCCTTGATGAGGCAAAGGCATTAGTTGAAAATTTGTTAGAGATATTCCCTGAGGAAGGTGAGCTCCTTGTTCTGCTAGGTGAAATATTAGTCGAGGCTGGGGAAGATGAAGAAGCGATACTTGTCCTTGAAAAGATATCAGAACATGATGCAAATTTTGGACAATCATTACTCTTGTTAGCCGATCTTTATCAAGTTCAGGGTTTATATGAAGTTTGTGAACGAAAGCTTTTAAAGGCAAAGGCGATATTGCCTGATGAAGTAATCATAGATTTTGCATTAGGTGAACTTTACAGTGAACAAGGTGAAATATCAAAGGCAATGGCTGCGTATGAAAAGGTTTTAAAAGAAGTAAATGAAATAGCTGGAGTGAATATTGACCAACGGATTGCAGACCTTTTAAGTGCATCTGGAATGTTTGAGGAATCCTTGGTTTATTACGAGAAGGCAATTAATGAAAAATTAGAGATTAACACGTTATTCGGATACGCTTTTACAGCTCTTCAGGCTGGATATAATCGAACTGCTATAGAAAAATTCATTGAATTAAAAGCGCTAGATTCTGAATATCATTCACTTTATTTACATCTTGCGTTAGCTTATGAACGGGAGGAAGAGCTTGAGAATAGTTTACTCACGATTCAAGAAGGCATAAAACAAGATGAATTTAATAAAGAGTTATTTTTCTTTGGTGGGAAAATTGCCATCAAGTTAGGAAAAGTGGAGGAAGGAGAAAAATATTT
Organism: Bacillus sp. ISL-75; assembly: GCF_018613095.1. NCBI lineage: Bacteria > Bacillati > Bacillota > Bacilli > Caryophanales > Bacillaceae > Bacillus > Bacillus sp. ISL-75. The sequence continues at coordinate 48,160 of NZ_JAGGQX010000011.1, read as the reverse complement.
TCGTGAGGCACTTGCCCTTGATCCAGGATTTACAGAAGCTGCACTAACATTAAATAAGCTCTTTTTCCTCCAAGAAAGATATGAGGATGTCATTGAGTTAATTGCTCAACTTGACATTAAGGAAGATGAAGAACCCCAGCTTTTATGGGATTCTGCACTTAGTTTTCATAAGTTAGAAAAATTTTCTTACGCATTAGACAAATATGAAAGTGCATATACTTTTTTTAAGAGAAATGAAACATTTTTACATGATTACGGTTATTTTTTAATTGAAGAAGGAAAAACCGACCGCGCTGCCGAAATTTTTAAACAACTGCTTAATGAAGATCCAACAAACGTCGAGTATTTGGATTTACTTGAACGTCTTACAGGGTTGAAAGATTAAAATAGCTGATTCTGCAGAGGAGGGAAACTATCATGGCAACCCCTGTTTCTGTCAACGAGAAGAAGGACTTTATTCGCTGGTTTCTAAATCATTATCAATTAAAAAGAAGAGAATGTGTATGGATCCTCAACTATCTTATGAGCCACGATCAACTGATGGAAAAGGTTCATTTCGTTGAGCAAGCACAGTATTGTCCGAGAGGTTTGATTATGTCTACACATTGTGTGGATAAAGTTCCGTTTCGATTCTATAAAGAAAATGTGATGACGACGGACGCAGAAAAATCCTTTCACGATATTCGTTTAAATCGAGACGAGGATATTTTTATTCAATTAAACTTTCATGCTGCCAATCAGGCACACCAGTATGCTGCTGTTCTAGAAGAAAATTTATACGTTCCTAAACATTTGCAAGTAAATGAAAAGGATGGAATCGTTGCAGAACAATTATTGCAGCACAGCATCGAACACTTTCAACGTGAGAAAATTCTTCAATTGATTGACGAGGCACTAGATAAACACGATCGCAAAGCATTCCAAAGCTTAACACAAAAATTAAATAATTTGACAATGACTGAACAAAAAGGAAGTTTGCGATGAGCAGCTTCCTTTTGTTTGTTTTTTTCTAACATAAGAATTTTACTAAATATTCCTCTTTATCTTTTATTGTTAATGTGGAAAATGATATTATATTAATAGTGAAATTAAAGGTTGGTGCAAAGATATGAAGTGGATACCTCAAGATATTGAGACGTATTTGAATGCCAAAGAGTATGTGGACACAGCTGTTGTTCCGTTAATTTCAGTTTCCATAGGGGGGGAGATAAAGCAGTCAGCGGCAGCAGCAGAGTTTATCACTTTATTAACAGGGTATTTAGAAAGGCAATTTACGGGAAGATTAATATTAATCCCGCCATTTACATATCTAAATTCCAAAAATGGTGAAAGTACCTTAAGTGATTTGAAGGATTGGGAGGCTAGCCTAGCAAAGGGGGCGTTTAAACATATTTTTTACATAACATCAGAAATAGAGTGGAGAGCACGGGAAAAAGAACTACATGGCACGGTAATTTGGCTTCCATCAATCCCGCTTGAGCATTTGAATGATTCGCAAAAAATAGGAGTTATTGATAGTCAAGTTAAGCAGCTCTTAGTTCTCTTTTCTCAAAAATGGCATGAAAATCAGTAAAACCAACGATAATATATGTTTTTAAAATAGTATGATATTGACCTAACATGAAGATTGATATATCATTGTTATGTCCTAGTTTTATATGTGTTAAATTATTGTCCGATGGACTTAACTTCGTGAATAGAGGGGGGGATATAAGCATGAGTAAGCAACGCGTTTCAAGACGTCAATTTTTAAGTTACACCCTAACAGGGGTAGGCGGCTTCATGGCGGCTGGTATGCTAATGCCAATGGTAAGATTTGCAGTTGATCCTGTTTTAAAGGCTGAAGAAGGCGGCGATTTTGTTGCTACAAAGCAAAAGGTATCTGATTTAACAAAAGATCCAGTTAAAGTTGACTTTACCTTTAAACAAAAGGATGCCTGGTATGAGTCAGAAGTAACGAATATCGCCTGGGTTTATAAGGATGATGCGGGGAAAATTGTAGCCCTTTCGCCTACTTGTAAACATTTGGGTTGTACTGTTAACTGGAATACTGACAAGGAACATCCAGGTCAATTCTTCTGTCCGTGCCATTATGGCCGCTACGAGAAAAACGGTCAAAACATTCCAGGAACACCGCCATTAGCACCACTTGATGTATATCCATTCAAGGAAAAAGATGGTTATCTTTATCTCGGTAAAGCTCAACCACGGAAGGAGGCGTAACTATGTTAAACAAAATTTACGACTGGGTAGATGAACGTTTAGATATTACGCCTTTGTGGCGCGATATCGCAGACCATGAAGTACCTGAGCATGTTAACCCAGCGCACCACTTTTCAGCGTTTGTATATTGCTTTGGAGGTCTTACTTTCTTCGTAACCGTAATTCAAATTCTTTCTGGTATGTTTCTAACCATGTACTATGTACCAGATATTAAAAACGCATGGGAATCTGTTTATTATCTTCAAAATGAAGTTGCTTTTGGACAAATTGTACGTGGAATGCATCACTGGGGTGCAAGTTTAGTACTTGTAATGATGTTTTTACATACTCTACGCGTCTTTTTCCAAGGCGCCTATAAAAAACCTCGTGAATTGAACTGGGTTGTCGGGGTACTTATTTTCTTTGTCATGCTTGGCTTAGGTTTTACAGGGTACCTATTACCTTGGGATATGAAAGCGTTATTCGCTACTAAAGTAGGTCTGCAGATTGCCGAAGCGACACCATTCATCGGTACTCAAGTTAAGGTTTTACTTGCTGGTCATGAACACATTGTTGGTGCTCAAACATTAACCCGCTTCTTTGCAATTCATGTATTCTTCCTGCCTGGTGCATTGCTTGGACTAATGGGAGCTCACTTCTTAATGATTCGTAAACAAGGTATTTCCGGACCACTATAAAACGGTTTTATTTTAATCGCAGTTTATTTCTATTAACTACGGAAAAAGGAGGGGGATTGCTCGATGCATCGCGGTAAAGGTTTAAAGTTCGTTGGTGATTCACGTGTTTTAGCACCATCTGAACGAAAAAAAATGATTCCGAAAGATTACTCTGAATACCCTGGTAAAACAGAGGCGTTTTGGCCTAACTTCCTTTTGAAAGAATGGATGGTAGGAGCAGTATTTCTTATCGGCTTTTTATGTTTAACAGTAGCCCATCCGGCTCCGCTTGAAAGGATAGCGGACCCAACTGATACTGGGTACATTCCATTACCTGACTGGTATTTCTTGTTCTTGTATCAATTATTGAAATATACATTTGCATCTGGTCCATACACTGTAATCGGAGCAATGATTATACCAGGACTTGCTTTTGGAGGGTTATTATTAGCTCCGTTCCTCGATTCTGGTCCGGAACGACGTCCAATGAAGCGTCCGATTGCAACTGCAGCTATGCTATTGGCACTAGCTGCCACCGTATATTTAACTTGGCAATCTGTTGCGACACATGATTGGGCAGCTGCTGAACGCCAAGGTAAAATTGTTGCAAAAGTAGATATTGATAAATCAAGTGCCGGCTATAAAATAGCTAGTGCCAATACATGTATTACTTGTCATGGTGAAAACCTTTCAGGTGGTGCTGGTGCACCCGCACTAGTCGGTACCGGCTTAAAACCAGAAGAAATTGCAAAGATTGCAAAAGAAGGTAAAGGCGGAAAAATGCCACCTGGTATCTTTAAAGGTACAGATGAGGAACTCAAAACACTTTCCGAATTCATAGCAAACCTTGGTAAGTAATAATCGAATGATAAAAAGCTGACGAAAGATCGTCAGCTTTTTTCTTCATGATAAAAAAACAAACATAAAAGGAGAGTTTTTGTGCGTTGGATTTATCCTATCTTGGCAAATCGATCGATAATGAAGCTGTTATTGATTGTTAATATTGCCGGAACAATCTATGGGTACTACTGGTATGGGTGGCAACTAAAGGAGACACCTGCTATTTTTCTGCTGTTTGTTCCTGACAGCCCGACGGCTAGTTTATTTTTTGTTTTTGTTCTAGTTGCCTTTCTATTGCGGAGAAACTGGCCCTTAATAGAGGCGCTAGCAATTGTCACTCTCTTTAAATATGGAATTTGGGCAGTAGTCATGAATATCCTTGTCTATTTTGTTCAAGGGGAACTAGATGCGGTTGGCTATATGTTAATCTTGTCCCATTTCGCAATGGCTGTTCAAGGGATATTATATGCGCCATTTTACAGATTTAAATGGTGGCATTTAATTCTAACAGCTATTTGGACATTACATAATGATGTTATTGATTATGTTTTTTTCATGTTGCCAAGCTATCATATGCTAGATCGCTATACACCACAAATTGGCTATTTTACTTTCTGGCTTTCGATTCTTTCGATTGGACTAGCCTATTATTTTTCAATTCGTCCCAAAAGTTACAAACTTGAAATAAAATAATCCCAGATGGTCTAACCTTGTCCACCCCTACATACATTTTATTAGTAATGAAAGGGGGGACAAGGATTGAGAAACAAATGGTTTTTTTTCTTTGCAATTATCATGATGCTTACTCCCATAACTGTAAATGCAGAACAACAATCGCCAATGGAGAAGCTTGATGATATATCAGATGAAGCTCTCCAAATGGTGAAGTTTCATAGATATGAAGATGCTAAAAGACTGCTTGATTATTTTTCGGATCAATTCACAAGCATTACCGGTAATGAACCGTCGCTAACAATGGATGAAGTAAGAATAATTAATACCTCCCATGATGAAGCAGTGGAAGCAGCAGTTAGTTCCAACATGAAATATGAGGAACGAATAAATAAATTAGTCAAATTTCGTCTTGTCATTGATGCCATTGCAACAAGTCACCAACCATTATGGATTGAAATGGAAGATCAAATAATGACAGCTTTTCATCAAGCAAAAGATGCTGCAATTAAGGGTGATTCAGGGCACTTTCATTCAAACTTTAATTCCTTTTTATCCTTGTATAACGTGATCTATCCGAGTATGAAAATTGATGTGTCTGTGGAAAATGTTCAAAGACTAGACGCGCGGATCGATTTTATTAATGAATACCGTTCACAAGTTGTAAATGATTCTAAAAGCCAACAGGAGTTGGAAAAACTTGATACAGACTTAGTTAATCTCTTTTCTAACATGGAAGAGGATGAGGCAGATCCAAACATTTGGTGGGTTATTATTTCGACAGGAAGCATTATTATCATGACATTATCCTATGTTGGCTGGAGAAAGTATCAAGGTGACAAGAATATGAAAAAAGACCGTTCGAGAGATTTAAAGGATTGATCTAAAAGTTAAGAAAAAGCAATGTCCAAACGCGGACATTGCTTTTTTAGTCTAGGGCTCTATACTTGGCTGTTGATTTCCACTCCAGGCGCTTCGCTTTCCGCGGGCGGTCCGGGGAGCCTCCTCGGCGCTAAGCGCCTGCGGGGTCTCCCCTGCCCCGTCCTCCCGCAGGAGTCTTCGCGCCTTCCGCTCCAATCAACTTGGCTATAAAATCAATAATAACCTTTAACACACAGCCTAGTCTACTAAAGGCATTTTATTTTCATCGAGTGTGAAACCTTCTCCATGGACATCATGGACAATTGTGATGGAGACAAATGCATGAGGATCAACGGAAGTAATTACATTTTTTAAACGGACTATTTCATTTTTTGCGACAACACAATATAAGACTTCACGCTCACTTTTAGTGTAAGAGCCGTATCCCTTTAGGACTGTTACTCCTCGGTCCATTTCTTCCATAATCTTAGAGGCAATTTGCTCGTTCTTTTCCGAAATAATCATAGCTCCTCGCGCTGAATAAGCACCTTCTAACATGAAATCAATTACTCTAGCGCCGATAAACACAGCTACGAGTGTGTACATTGCTTGTTTATAATTTAAGTATGTTAGCAAAGATAAAGCGATAACACATGCATCAAACAAGAACATTGTTTTTCCCATATTCCAGCCTGCATATTTTTGGACAAGCCTAGCAATAATATCGACTCCTCCTGTAGTTCCTCCATAGCGGAAGATCACGCCTAAACCAATGCCTGTAAAAACTCCTGCAAATAATGCAGCTAATGTTAAATCACTTTGAAGTGGCATATCAATGGAATAGCGTTGAAATATCCATAAAAAAATGGACACCCCGACTGTCCCTAATATCGTATATAAAAATGTATTACGTCCTAACAATTTCCACCCAATAAAAAAAAGTGGAATATTTAAGAATAGATTTGAATAAGATGGATCCCATTTAAACAAGAAATAAAATAGAAGTGCGATGCCTGTGAAGCCGCCTTCTGCCAGTTTGTTTTGCATATTAAAATTGACAAGGCCAAACGACATTATTGCTGCTCCCAATAGGATGAATAATATGTTTTTTACTTTAAGACCATGTAACATTAATAACCCCCCTCTACCATAAATTCTCTTATATGGCGGTTTTTATTATATCGAATAAAAAATGTTAGAGCAATGAGTAGAGAAAAAGAGGGTAATATAAATGAAAACATTTGTAAATCGGCGTTAATTTAGCTAACATAAACAATAGAATAAGGATATGAACATAATTATCAGTCTTATTGATGAGGTGAAATACATGGCCAAAGAAAAGACGATGAAAGACCTTCAGCAAGAAGTAGATTTGTACATTAGTCAATTTAAAGAGGGGTATTTCAGTCCGCTTGCGATGCTAGCAAGACTTACAGAAGAACTAGGGGAATTTGCTAGAGAAGTGAACCATTATTATGGTGAGAAACCCAAAAAAACAAGTGAAACTGAAAAAGCCATCGAAGAAGAACTTGGTGATCTTTTATTTGTATTAATTTGTTTTGCTAACTCTTTAAATATCAGCTTAGAAGATGCACATAATTATGTAATGGAAAAATTTAAGTCAAGAGACAAAAATCGGTGGACAAGAATTAATGAAGAAAAAATGGAGTGAACTTTATGGAACAAATTAAAATTATCATCGCTGGTCCCCGCGGCCGAATGGGCAGTGAAGCAGTGAAGTTAGTAACGAATATTGATCATTTTGAACTTTTAGCTGTTGTGGATCATAAATATGATGGAATGATGCTTAGCGACTTGGAAGGCTTTCATTCAATACATAACGTACCCGTTTATACAAATATCGAAACATGCCTGGAAAATGTCCATGCGGATGTCTTGATTGATCTAACCACACCTGAGGTGGGCATGCATCACGCAAAAACTGCACTTACAAACAATGTTCGACCGGTGGTTGGAACAACAGGTTTTACTGCAAGAGATTTAGAGGAATTAGAACATATTTGTCATGAGAAAAAACTGGGATGTATTATTGCTCCGAATTTTGCCATTGGTGCTGTGTTAATGATGAAATTCTCACAAATGGCTGCGAAATATTTTAACGATATAGAAATTATTGAATTGCATCACGATCAAAAACTAGATGCTCCTTCAGGAACAGCTGTAAAAACAGCAGAAATGATTTCTGCAGTTCGTGAGGAAAAAAATCAGGGGCACCCAAATGAGAAAGAAACGATTCAAGGTGCGCGGGGTGCAACGTTCGATGGAATGCATATTCACTCGGTTCGCTTGCCTGGACTTGTAGCCCACCAACAGGTGTTATTTGGATCTGATGGTCAGACTCTAACAATAAGGCATGATTCATACCATCGCGGCTCTTTTATGTCGGGTGTAAAAGTGGCAGTAGAATCTGTAATGACACATAATACTTTTGTTTATGGACTAGAAAATATTTTAGAATAGGGAGTAAATATATGAATATCGCCTTAATAGCTCATGATAAAAAGAAAAATGATTTGGTTCAGTTCGCGACTGCTTATCAAAATATATTTTCGAAGCATACATTATTCGCGACTGGGACAACTGGACAGCGAATTAGTGAGGCAACGGGTCTAAGTATAACTCGTTTTCAATCTGGACCCCTTGGCGGTGACCAGCAAATCGGAGCAATGATTGCCCAAAATAAAATGGATGCTGTTTTCTTCTTCCGTGACCCATTAACATCACAGCCACATGAACCAGATGTAACAGCATTGGTTAGACTATGTGATGTATATTCGATTCCACTTGCTACTAATATGGGAACTGCAGAATTATTAATAAGAGGCCTAGAACTGGGGCTTATTGAGTGGAGAAATCTAAATAAAGAGAATGGTGCAATCAATGATTAATCAGCACCTTCATGTCCTTGCATTTGGTGCACATGCGGACGATGTCGAGATTGGCATGGCTGGAACGATTGCTAAATTGACCTCCCAAGGGAAACAAGTTGGTATCTGTGACTTAACAGATGCCGACCTTTCTTCAAATGGGAATGTACCCCTAAGAAAAGAGGAGGCGGCAAAGGCTGCAGGGATACTAAACGTCTCTATGCGTACATCACTGGGTTTTCCAGATAGAGGATTATTTCTTAAAGACGAATACATAAGAGAGATTGCAAGGATTATTAGAACATACAAGCCTCAGAGTGTGTTTGCACCTTATTTTGAAGACCGCCATCCTGACCATGGTCATTGTGCTAGTTTAGTGGAGGAAGCTGTTTTTTCATCTGCCATAAGAAAATATGTAACAGAAGGTAATGAACCTGCACATCGGGTGGAAAGAGTTTATTTTTATATGATTAACGATTTTCATAAACCAGATTTCACCATTGATATTACTCAATATATGGATAAGAAACTCCAAGCATTGAGGGAGTACAAAAGCCAATTCGAGCAAACAGAAGAAAGCTATAGTACTCCGCTTGTAAATGGGTATATTGAAACTGTTGAGTCAAGGGAAAGAATGTTTGGTAAGTTGGTTGGTGTTACATTTGCTGAAGGGTTCAAAACGAAAGTTCCAATCCTTTTGAATCGTGATTTGATAGGAGAATAAACATGAGGAAACTTAAAATTGGTATTACTTGCTATCCGACAGTAGGTGGTTCAGGTGTAGTAGCGACGGAATTAGGGAAAATGCTCGCTGAAAAGGGACATGAAATTCATTTCATCTCATCAAGTATCCCATTTAGATTAAATAAAATGTACCATAATATCTATTATCATCAGGTTGAAGTGAATCAATATTCCGTATTTCAGTACCCACCTTACGATATTGCCTTAGCAAGTAAAATGGCGGAAGTGGCTAATCGGGAAAAATTAGATCTGCTACACGTCCACTATGCTATTCCTCACGCTGTATGTGCAATACTAGCAAAGCAAATGAGCCATCGAGATATTAAAATTGTCACGACATTACATGGTACCGATATTACGGTTTTGGGGTATGATCCTTCTTTGACAGATGCGATTAAATTTGGAATTGAAAAATCGGATGTGGTAACAGCAGTTTCCAAGGCTTTAGTGGACCAGACCTATGAGTTGATCAATCCAGATAAACAAATTGAAACAGTGTATAACTTTATTGATGACCGCATTTATAAAAAAAGTGATGCACGTGCTTTAAAGTCAGAATTTGAGATAAAAGAAGATGAAAAGGTAATTATTCACGTTTCCAATTTCCGTCCAGTGAAACGGGTACAAGATGTAGTAAAGTCCTTTGCAAAGATTGCATCTGTAATGCCAGCCAAGCTACTATTGGTTGGTGATGGCCCTGAAATGACCATCATCTGTAAACTTGTCAGAGAGTTTGGACTAGAAGATCAAGTCATTTTCTTAGGTAAACAAGAGAGCCTGGAGGAATTGTACTCCATCAGTGATTTAATGCTGTTATTATCGGAAAAGGAAAGCTTTGGACTTGTTGCATTAGAGGCGATGGCATGTGGAGTTCCTTGTGTCGGTACGAATGTTGGTGGTGTACCAGAAGTTATTAATCATGGAATGAATGGATTTATTTGTGAAGTAGGCGACATCGACGATATCTCTAATAAGTCATTAGCCATTTTAGTTGATCAGGCCCTTCATCAGCAATTTTCCAAACAATCTGTGGAGACAGCAAAAACTAAATTTAAGGCTGACCAAATTGTTGAACAATATGAACAAATATATTTTAATTTACTGAATTAAGGTGAAGTAAATGATTGACCCATTTTTAGCAGCAAGTCCTGTATTAAAAAAGCTGGAGGATGCTGGCTTTGAAGCCTATTTTGTTGGTGGCTCCGTTAGAGATTTTCTGTTAAAACGAGAGATTAATGACGTTGATATTGCAACAAGCGCAACCCCCGATGAAGTGAAAAGGATTTTTCCGAAAACAGTGGATATTGGAATCGAACATGGAACAGTTCTCGTTCTTGTAAATAATGGACGATATGAAATTACCACCTTTAGGACCGAATCAGACTATCAAGATTATCGAAGACCCAAAGAGGTTACCTTTATCCGCAACTTAAAAGAGGATTTACAGCGCAGAGATTTTACAATGAATGCTATTGCGATGGACAGAAATAGAAAATTAATTGACCCATTTAATGGATTTATAGCCATTCAAGAAAGAATAATTCAAACAGTTGGAAGTCCGAATGACCGCTTCCAAGAAGACGCCTTAAGAATGATGAGAGCAGTTAGGTTTGTAAGCCAACTCTCTTTTCAGATCGAAAGCGGTACGGTTCAAGCATTAGCAAAGCTTGTTCACTTGCTTGATAACATTGCTGTAGAGAGAAAAAGGGCGGAGTTTGAGAAACTCTTAATTGGTAAAAATAAGACTAAAGCGTTGAATATTCTCCTTGAAGCAAATATTTATTCTTATTTACCAGGTTTGAAGGGAAAGAGGCAGCAATTAGAGGAGTTCCGTAGTTTTAACAGTGGGAATCTTAATAAAAATGAAATGTGGTCACTCTTAATTTTCTGTATAAATTTAAAAGAAAAAGGGATAGAGTTATTTTTAAAAGAGTGGCGGCTTGCACTTAAGGAAATAAGAGAGATTCAACAAGTTGTTCATTTCCTTACAAAAAGACTTGAACAAGATTGGACCATATATGACCTATATTCTGCTGGTCGTGATCATATCCTATCAACGGAAAAGCTCTACCATGTTATTAATGGGACCAACGAAGTTAAATCGATTGAACATTGGATTAAGCTGTATGAAACCCTGCCGATAAAAGACCGTTCAGAAATGAATGTGACTGGAAATGACGTAATGGATTGGTTCAATAAAAGAGGTGGACCATGGCTTAAGGAGACGCTTTTAACAATTGAAGAAAATATCCTAGCCGGAAATCTAGATAACGACAAAGAAAAGATCAAGGAGTGGCTAATGAAGTGCAATCAGAAATAAGAAAAGAATTACTTGATGCCTTTACAACTGCAGGTGATACCTTTTTATCAGGGCAGCATCTAGCAGAACTCATTGGCTGCTCAAGGACGGCAGTATGGAAGCATATTGAGGAATTAAGGAAGGAAGGATTTGAATTAGAGGCTGTTAGAAATAAGGGCTATCGAATTCTAAAAACTTCTGAAAAAGTTTCAGCCGATGAGATAAGATTTGGCTTAACAACGAACTATATAGGGAAAAATATCCATTATGAAGAAAGTGTGGAGTCTACCCAAAAAATTGCCCATCGCATTGCTTCAGAAGATGCCCCGGAAGGTACGGTCATCATCGCTGAAGAGCAGTTGTCAGGCAGGGGCAGGATGGCCCGTCAATGGCATTCACCAAAATATACTGGTATATGGATGAGTATGATTATACGTCCGAATATACCCCTAAGCAATGCGCCACAATTGACATTGCTCGCAGCAGTTGCGATTGTTCAAGCCATTGAAGAAATGACAAACCTTATTCCGGAAATAAAATGGCCGAATGATATTCTTATTAACGGAAAGAAAGTAACCGGAATATTAACGGAATTACAAGCGGAGGCCGACCTTATTCATTCAATTATCATAGGAATTGGTATAAATGTGAATCAAAAGAAAGAAGATTTCCCGTTAGAACTTCAAGAAATAGCTACTTCCCTATTTATCGAGGATGGAGAAACTGTCTCGAGAGCAGAGTTAATTAGATCTATTTTCAAACACTTTGAAAAATTATATACGCTGTATCTAGAACAAGGATTTCTTCCAATAAAGCTTTTATGGGAGGGTTATGCCGGCAGTATCGGTAAATACATAAAAGCTAGAACACTTACGAATACGATTGAAGGAAAAGCACTAGGAATAACCAATGATGGAGTGCTGCAGTTAGAGGATTTGACCGGTAAGATTCATCATATCTATTCTGCGGATATTGAGCTTTAAAAGCTTGAACTTTTCGTAGAATTTGTTATAATTCTATCCAATGGGCAGTATCCACTGAGAACTGCACCTTTACGAAACTAACAATTAAAAAGGTTTCTGCCTAGATCCGTATAGCGGACCGGGACAGAGGGATGAAGCATGTTAAAAGTGTAACTGGGATCCTCTGCCTTCAGAAGGATCTTTTTATTTGCTCTTTTAAAATCTTTTTATCCCCTCTCCCATATAAAAGGAGGGAAAATTGATGAAGCAAACAACAGATTTCTTGAAAATGAAGGAAAATAATGAAAAAATCGTTATGTTAACCGCGTATGATTACCCTTCGGCTAAGCAAGCTGAAGAGGGCGGAGTTGACGTTATATTGGTGGGAGACTCTCTTGGGATGGTAGTCCTTGGTTATGACTCAACCATACCAGTAACGCTTGACGACATGATCCATCATACAAAAGCTGTAAAACGTGGAGCAAAAGATACCTTTATTCTCGCTGATATGCCGTTTCTAACTTATCATTTATCCGTTCGGGATACATTATTAAATGCTGCTAGACTAATACAAGAAACGGGTGCACATGCGGTTAAACTAGAAGGTGCTGATGATGTTATTGAAAAAATTACTGCTTTAACTAGAGCCGGTATTCCTGTCTGTGCCCATTTGGGGTTAACCCCTCAATCTGTAGGTGTATTAGGTGGATATAGAGTGCAAGGGAAAGATGCCCAAGCAGCAAGGAAATTGCTCCAAGATGCAAAGAAATGTGAAGAAGCCGGTGCCTTTGCTATCGTTCTTGAATGTGTACCAAAACAACTGGCCGAGGAAGTTGCTCAAATGATTTCTATTCCAGTTATTGGTATTGGGGCCGGAGTTGCGGTCGATGGTCAAGTTCTTGTTTATCATGATATTCTGGGCTATGGCGTTAATCGCGTACCGAAGTTCGTCAAACAATATCATGCGGTCAATCCATTTATGATTGAATCAATTCAAGCCTATGCAGCTGACGTTAAAAATGAACGGTTTCCTGAAGAAAAGCATTCTTTCACAATGAAGGAACAGGAACTGAAAGGGCTCTATGGAGGTACGAAATGAAGGTTATCACAACCATTATGGAAATGCAGGCAATAATAAATAAACATAAGCTCCAAGAAAAATCGATTGGCTTTGTACCAACAATGGGATTTCTGCATGAAGGTCATTTAACACTTTTAAATAAAGCAAGACAAGATAATGATATCGTTGTCCTAAGCATTTTTGTTAACCCATTACAATTTGGGCCAAAAGAGGATTTTGCTGAATACCCGCGTGATCTTGATCGTGATCGCGCCTTGGCTGAAAGTGAAATGGTCGATTTTCTTTTCCATCCATCCGTTGAGGAAATGTATCCAAACGAACCTTCGGTAAAAGTTAACGTCCGTGATCGCACGGATGTTTTATGTGGGAAATCACGCCCAGGCCATTTTGATGGCGTCGCTACAGTAATAACAAAACTCTTTAACATTATCATGCCAACAAGAGCTTATTTTGGAAAAAAAGATGCCCAGCAGGTGGCAGTTCTTGAGGGGTTAGTTTCTGATTTTAATATTCCTGTGGAACTTATTGCAGTCGATATCGTTCGTGAAAATGACGGACTTGCTAAGAGTTCTCGGAATGTTAATCTTCTGCCAAAGGAAAGACAAGAAGCTCCTGTTCTGTATCATAGCCTTCAAGCTGCAGTAGCAGCAATTAATGAAGGTGAGCGGAATCCAGCGAAATTAATTCGTATGATTAGTGAAATGATTACCAATGAATCAACGGGTACAATTGATTATGTCCAAATCTACTCCTATCCACAATTAAAGCAACTGGAAAAATTAGAGGGTACAATTATTATTGCACTGGCTGTAAAATTTAAAAAAGTACGATTAATAGACAATTACATTACGAATATAGATTGATAGAAAAACGAGAACGGGGGAGGAATATAATGTTTCGCAACATGATGAACGGAAAAATCCATCGAGCAACTGTTACAGAGGCCAATCTAAATTATGTAGGCAGTATCACGATTGATGAAGACTTATTAGATGCAGTTGGAATGATTGCAAATGAAAAGGTGCAAATTGTTAACAATAACAATGGTGCGCGTCTAGAGACCTATATTATTCCTGGCGAGAGAGGTAGTGGTGTCATTTGTTTAAATGGTGCAGCTGCCCGCTTGGTTCAAAAAGGTGATATCGTTATTATCATTTCCTACGTCCTTATTGCTGAAGAAAAGGTAGCAACACATAAACCTAAAGTAGCGATTATGGATGAAGACAATCGGATTAAAGAACTGATCAATGCAGAACCAGCCCTAACCATCATGTAATCCCCAATTTCGGGGATTTTTCTTTTTTTACGACTGTTTTATATAATAAAAATTAAAAAGATCGTAAAGATAATGGTAGAATGGGAAGCATCCTAGTATTGTTTACTTTTTCTTTTGAAGATAATGTGATACCGTTTTAATGAACGAAGGTTTGGGGTGTTAATGAAATGATAAATAAATTCGTCGTAATTGATTTGGAAACAACGGGAAACATTCCAAAAAAGGGTGACAAAATCATCCAATTTGCTGCTGTGGTCATTGAAAATGGAAAAATCACAGAAAAATTTTCGTCATTAATAAATCCGAAAAAATCCATACCAATATTTATTGAAGAATTGACCGGCTTAAATGATGACATGGTGAAGGATGCTCACCTATTTTCGGAAATAGCAGAAAAGGTCACGACTTTACTGGATGGGGCTTATTTTGTTGCACATAATGTGTTATTTGACTTGTCTTTTCTTCAGGAAGAATTAATCCAATCGGGTCAGGAAGGGTTCTTTGGCCCTGTTCTTGATACGGTGGAAATGGCAAGAATACTTTATCCGACAGCTGATGGTTATAAGTTATCGGATTTAGCAGAGAAAGAAAATCTTAATCATGATCGCCCCCACCAAGCTGATAGTGATGCACAGGTAACTGCTGAGCTTTTCTTAATTCTTTTAGATCGTTTGACATCCTTACCTAGAGTAACGCTAAAACAGCTTGCACATCTTTCTGGCGGTCTCAAAAGTGATCTACAGCAGTTTCTTGATGAAATACTCGTAAACAAAGATGACACGATTGAACAATTTTCGGAGTCGTTCGAGATTTTTAAGGGGATAGCCTTAAAAAGGCTTCCTGAGCAGTCAGGAACGAAGGATGAAGGTGAAGAATATCAATATCCTGCAAGTGAGAATGAAAAAACCGAGTTAGTAAAACAAGCCTTTGCAGCCTTTGTGAAGAGGACAGGCCAATTTACCATGATGGATACTGTGTATCAATCCTTTCAAAATGAAAACCATACATTGATTGAAGCTGGAACCGGTGTCGGAAAATCACTTGGGTACCTGCTGCCGATTGCGTACTTTTCAAGGCAAAAGGAGCTTCCTATTGTTGTAAGCACGCATACCATTCAGTTACAAGAACAAATTCTAAAAAATGAAATCCCGATCTTAAATAAAATTTTGCCCTTTAAGCTTAACTCTGTTCTCCTCAAGGGGAGGAATCATTATATTAGTTTAGAAAAATTTAATCAGACACTAGCAGATGATAATGATAATTACGATACAGGGTTAACCAAGATGCAAATTCTTGTTTGGCTGATTGAAACTGAAACAGGTGATCGGGATGAGTTAAACCTATCAAGCGGAGGGCAAATATTCTGGAATAAAATTAAGAACGAACCCGTTATGTTTATGCAGAACCAAGCTTGGCAAGAAAGAGATTTTTATTTGAAGGCCAAAAGAAATGCGCAAACTGCCGATATAATTATTACCAATCACTCTTTGCTATTAAGTGATATTAAAGGAGAAGGCACAATTTTGCCCGATTTTTCTTTCGCTATCATTGATGAAGGACATCATTTTGAAAAAGTAGCAAGTCAGTTTTTTGGTCATACATTAGATTTCTTATCCACCCGGCTCTTATTGGGTCAATTTGGTGTTTTAGAACAAAAACAGCTCTTTTATGAATTGGAGAAGCTTATTGCTTCTGTACCAAGGAAACCTGAGATGATGGCACCTGCAACTAAATTAAATCAAATAAATGTTGACCTTGCTTTTGAAACAGACGAATTTTTTCAATTAATTGCTATTTTTGCAAAAGCCAAGCTTACAAATAAAAGAGGAATTAACCGTGCCAAGGTGCGCTTTTCTCTTCAAGACGAGGTAAAAGAAAAAAAGGCACTTGTACACAGTGCAGAAAGATTTGCCTTTTTACTTAAGGATTTTCATTCAGTCATTATTGAACGACTCGAATGGATCAAAAGGGAAAGTAAGTCGTTAACACGTTCCCAAGAAAATAAAATGGAAGAAATCCAAACCTTTCTAAATGATCTATCGGAATTAAGAGACACGGTTATTAATTCCTTTATTAAAAAAACGAACGATGTAAAATGGATTGAAATAGATATTCGTTCACCGCAAAATGTTACAACCTTTATAGCTCAGCCAGCATCTGTGGCCGACCAACTAAAGGCACAATTTTTTCAACTTAAAAAAGCGGTAGTGATTACTTCTGCTACTTTGACTGTGAATAAATCATTTGACTATATCATGAAGGAAATTGGACTTGATCCAGTTTCAACGATACAGTTGAACATTCCTTCGCCATTTGAATATAATCAACAGGTTCAACTCTTAATACCAGAAGACCTACCAGAAATAAACACGGTATCGTTAGAAGATTATGTTATTTCAATTACTGAGCATATCATCACAATTGCAGAGGCAACAAAAGGAAGAATGCTGATTCTATTTACCGCCTATGACATGCTAAAGAAAACCTATGAACTAATTAAAGAAAGTGGTTTTTTGCATGACTATGCAATGATTGCCCAAGGGATAACCAGTGGCAGCCGAACTAGGTTAACTAGAAATTTCCAGAGATATGATAAAGCATTATTGCTAGGGACAAGCAGTTTCTGGGAAGGGGTAGATATACCTGGTGAGGACTTATCGTGCCTTGTAATTGTTAGGCTACCCTTTAGCCCCCCTGATGAACCTTTAACAGAGGCAAAATGTCAGTTAATCGAAAAACGCGGGGGTAATGCTTTTTCTGAATACTCACTACCAGAAGCGGTCCTAAGATTTAAACAAGGATTTGGTCGGTTAATTCGTACGGAAAATGACCGTGGAATTATTGTGGTTTTTGATAAAAGAATTGTAACGACCAAGTATGGTAAGGCCTTTTTGAAATCAATTCCCAATGTTCCCATAAAAAAGGGTACGATGGATGATTTAGCTGAAATTATTGACTCTTGGTTATAATAAATCAGTCGGACCAATTGTTTAATATACTGGATAATATTTGGTAAAAAACACATCCTATATTATGGGAGGTGTGTCATGAGAACCTTACTATTATTACTGTCCATATTCATTCAATCGACACTCATGGTAGAGGCATCAAAGACGACTACTTTAAATAATATTGAAAACATTGACTTAAATATTAAGGATCATGAAGTTGCTGTTACTTTTTTAGGCCTGTCTGAAGGTGATTCAACCCTTATTCAAGGCTCAAATGGTGAAAATATCTTGGTAAATGCCGGCGGGAAAGAGACGGATGCAGAATTGGAAGGATGGCTATATCTTTATGATGTGAAGAAAATTTCGAAGCTAATTCTTACAAAGAACGATCTGGAGCTTTCAGAAAAACAAATCAATAGGCTAATAACGAAGTATAGTATTAAAGAAATTATCACAACACCGGAGTTATCTGCCCAAATAACAAACAAACTAAGCTTACCAAATAAACCTGCAGTCGTCACCTGGGGTGAGGGCACAAAAAAAACCATTCTTCCGGAGTTGACTGCAGTGGTCCAATTTGTTGGAAATGAACCCAATGAGGGCATGGATTTGACACTGGATTTTTTTAATCACCGCATTTTCCTGATGACTTCATTTACACCACATGCGGAGGAAACCTTGATGAAGAAGAATTTGGAAAATATTAATGTTTTTAAGATTCCTAATTTTGCAATGGAGGACTCTTTATCTGAAAAATTAATCCAGTATTTAAATCCGCAAATTTCGATTCTATTTGCACCGGAAGAAGAGGAGCATGACCCAGATATTCTTGTCGATCTCCATGAAACTTGGTCAGAAATATATACTACCAAAAAACATGGTACCGTCACGATAAAATTCACCGATTCAAACTATGAAGTAATAACGATCCCTGTCGAAGAGGATAGCTAAGAAAAAATTAGAAAAATTCATATAATCACAGACCCGCTTTTTGCTTCCACCTGTTATAATAATGGTTGAGATTTATCAATTATTGTAGAGAAATAGGCAAATATTGGAGGAAAACGGATGGAAAGTAAAATTGAAGTGTTATCAACAGTAAAAATCCAGCACAGTCCGGATTTGTATAAAATTGTTGATGCCCTTAATCGAACCTTGAAGCAAAAAGATCTTATGTTTGGATTGGCACTTGATCAAGAAGATAAAAATACAGCGATTTTTACCATTTATCGTACATAAAGAAGTGAGTGCTTATGAAAAAGTGGATTATATTTATAGTAATATTTATAGTAGTGATTGTTGGTTTATTAATAAAAGTGTATTTCACATCTGTGGATCCTGTTAAAGCTGCAGAGAAAAAAGCGGTTGCACTAGCCAACAAGGAAATATCTATAAAAGAAGTTGAGGATTTTCATATATATAATGGCATAGAAACTGTTAATGTCATTGAGGGAAAAAGTAATAAAGGTGAAAAAATTATCATTTGGATTCCTGAAAAAAGTAAAAAAGTTTACGTGAAAAAAGCAAAGGATGGTTTATCGAAAGAAGAAGCCATTCAGAAACTTTTACAAGAAAAAAGTCCTAAAAAGGTTATTTCAGTGAGACTTGGCATGGAAAAAAATATCCCCTTGTGGGAAATATATTATCGTTCTAATAATAATTTAATAAATTATTACTATGTTCACTTTGACACAGGTGAATGGCTAAAGAAAATCGAAAACCTATAGATGTAATGGAGAATGGAGGAAATATTTATGGTAGTGGAATTAGCAAATCGAGTGAAGGCACTTACACCTTCAACAACATTAGCAATTACTGCAAAAGCAAAGGAATTAAAGGAACAAGGTGAAGACGTTATCGGTTTGGGAGCAGGTGAACCTGACTTTAATACTCCACAATATATTTTAGATGCTGCGTCACAATCCATGAATGAAGGGCATACGAAGTATACCCCATCAGCAGGCTTACCTGCATTAAAAAAAGCAATTATTAAGAAATTTGAAGCGGACCAAGGGTTAACATATAAACTGAATGAAATCATTGTAGGAAATGGAGCTAAACACGTTCTTTATACATTATTTCAAGTCCTATTAAATGATGGGGATGAGGTTATAATCCCTACTCCATATTGGGTCAGCTATCCAGAGCAAGTCAAATTAGCAGGCGGCGTTCCTGTGTATATCGAAGGATTAGAGCAAAATCAATTTAAAGTAACCCCAGCGCAATTAAAGAGCGCCATTACGAAAAATACGAAAGCTGTTATAATAAATTCACCTAGCAATCCAACGGGTGTGTTGTATACAGCAGAAGAACTTTATGAGTTAGGCAAAGTTTGTCTTGAGGAAAATATTCTCATTGTTTCAGATGAAATTTATGAAAAGCTAGTTTATGGGGAAAATAAACATGTTTCGATCGCACAACTTTCTCCAGAACTTAAAGACCAAACCATTGTAATTAATGGCGTTTCTAAATCACATTCGATGACAGGTTGGAGAATCGGGTACGCGGCTGGAAATAAAGTAATTATTGAGGCGATGACAAACCTCGCAAGTCATAGTACATCTAATCCGACAACAACAGCCCAGTATGCAGCAATCGCTGCTTATAATGGCTCACAACAGCCAGTAGAAGATATGCGCCAGGCATTTGAAAAAAGATTATCAATTATTTTTGATAAACTAGTAGCGATTCCCGGTGTAACATGTGTGAAACCGCAAGGAGCATTTTACCTATATCCAAATGTAAGGAAAGCTGCTGAATTGACAGGATATCAAAATGTTGATGCTTTTGTTGAAGCCTTGCTGGTCGATGCCAAAGTCGCTGTTATCCCAGGTTCAGGCTTTGGAACTCCTGACAATATTCGACTCTCCTATGCAACTTCCTTAGAATTATTGGAAAAAGCAGTGGAGAGAATCCACCAATTTGTTACATCCAAATCAAGCATTGTCAATAATTAAAAACGTAAAAAGTCTGCTAAGGTCTGCAGGCTTTTTGCTTTTAGTTACCAAAGATGGATGCCTAAAACTCTTACTCGGATAATTTGTTCGTGGTATACTTAACTGGAGGTGTCCTAATGATGAAAACAAACTTTTTAGCATGGATTCAAGAAGGTAATATCACCGTTCCAACATTATTATTTTCTGAATACCGTAATCTAAATTTAAATGAATTTGAACTTGTTCTTTTATTAAATATACTAACCTTTTTAGAAAAGGGGCATGAATTCCCTACACCAGATGAGTTATCGGCACGAATGACGGTTTCCATTTCGGAATGTAATGAAATGCTTAGAAAGTTGATTCAAAGAGGTTTTATCGAAATTACCGATGAATATACGAATGAAGGTATCCGATATGAAAAGTATTCTGTCATCCCTTTATGGGAAAGACTTGTTGAACATTTCTTGAAAAATAATAAAAGTAATAAGGAAACAGATAAGAAAGCAGACGAAACCGACCTTTATACTTGCTTTGAGAAGGAATTTGGCCGACCGTTATCTCCATTTGAATGTGAATCCCTAGCCATGTGGATGGATGATGATCATCACGACCCAATTATTATCAAAGCAGCTTTACGGGAAGCTGTAATGTCTGGAAAATTAAACTTCCGGTATATTGATAGAATTCTTTTTGAGTGGAAGAAAAATGGGATAAAAACGATAGAGCAAGCGAAAACCCATGGACTTAAATTTCGTCAAAAGCAAACACCTAAAGGAACTGTGAAGGGTGAAACACATCAACCAACTGTGCCCTTTTACAATTGGTTAGAACAATAGTCTTGATTAACGAGGGAGTTATCTCTCGTTTTATTCATTTTAATAGTAGTAGGTGATAGATATGTTGAATAATACCCAAATCCGTTATTGCCTTGACCAAATGGGTGCGATGTTTCCAGAGGCCCACTGTGAATTAAATCATTCAAATCCATTCGAACTAGTCATTGCTGTGGCCTTATCGGCACAATGTACCGATGTGCTCGTAAATAAAGTGACTAAATCGTTATTTGAAAAATACAAAACACCTGAGGATTATCTTGATGTTTCACTAGAAGAATTACAAAACGACATACGTTCGATTGGCCTTTACCGAAATAAAGCTAAAAACATTCAAAGCCTTTCCCGAATGGTATTAGAAGAGTATAAAGGTGAAATCCCAATGGATCGCGATGAGTTAACAAAGCTGCCTGGTGTAGGCAGGAAAACAGCAAATGTAGTTGTGTCCGTTGCTTTTAATGTACCTGCTATAGCAGTAGATACTCACGTTGAAAGAGTGAGTAAGCGTCTAGGGATTTGCCGTTGGAAGGATTCTGTACTCGAAGTGGAAAAAACATTAATGAGGAAGATTCCAAAAGACGAATGGTCAGTTACACATCATCGCTTGATATTTTTCGGCCGCTATCATTGTAAAGCCCAAAATCCACAATGTCCAAGCTGCCCACTAGTAGGGCTATGCAGGGAGGGTAAAAAGCGGATGAAAGGTCAGGTATCTATCAATGGATAAAAAGGTTGAGAACATTTCCAGCCTACTGAAGGAATGGGAAAATAGTAAGGTCCAACTCGAAGGATTATTTCGTGAACGAGATTATCAAAACGCAAAAGTGCTGATGGAAAAGGGAATTTTAATGTTTATTCAGTTTTTGTCTTGGTCAAATGAATTGCCTGCAACTCTGGATGAACCTTTTAACTCTAATAAATTTGAGTTTAAACCTGTCAATGTGGTAGAACGGTTAGGTTTTATCATGTCTAGACCAAATCTATATCATTCATATCGGCAGTTATCAGAGTTAATGGTTGAGCAAGAAAAGCTGTATTCGAAAAGAAGTATACTAAAAAAAGCGTCTAAACCTAAAGGTTAGACGCTTTTTTACTATTCATTTTAGTTAGGGTAATGTTGTAGGTGTACCTGAATTTGCTCCATTTACTGTCCCATTGTCGACCGGGGTATCTGGTGGAGTAGTAACGCCGTCATCTTGGTTGTCAGTACCTGTGTCATTACCAGTACCATCACCATTACCAGTACCATCACCATCACCATTACCAGTACCGTTGCCATTACCAGTACCGTTGCTATTACCAGTACCGTTGCCACTACCAGTACCGTTGCCATTACCAGTACCGTTGCCATTACCAGTACCATTGCCATTCCCGTTTCCATTTCCATTACCTGGATTTGTACCATTGCCAGGATTGGTATTACCTGGGTTTTCTTCTTGAATAGGTAGTGGTATGTCAATTGCAGCAGTTGCTGGATTACTAGTTCGATCACCACTGATTGCCACAATCGTGAAAGAATATTTAGTACCAGGTACTGCAGGTATGCTTAAAGATGTTTCTGCTTGATTATATTGCTTTTGACCAGTCCCGCTATTTACCGTTACAGAGAAAGTAACATTTGCCTCTTTGGAATTATTGTAATCCCATGTTAAGGTAATATTTTTATTTACTTCATCATATTTGGCATTTAGTTTTTTCGGAGCATTTAGTTTGTCATACCTTTGGGAGACACGTTTAGGTGCATGACCTTTCACTGCATACTCAGTAATAACTTGACTTCCAGGGGTATATTTACTTGCCAATACCGGCGGCATCGAGCCTCTTTCAATACTTACTCTTTGAACGCTGTTTGGCATAGTAAAGTCAGGTGTATCGATATCCTTTGATACATGTTCCATTAAGTTTTTAAAAATTAATTGGGCTAAACGTTGATTATTTCCGACCGCGTTGATAGGTGTACTTCGGTTTTTGTATCCTGTCCAAATAGACGCAGTGTAATTAGTTGTATATCCAGTAAACCAGGCATCAGGAACGGACCTGCTGCTCGGAATACCCCATTTTTGTATTTCCTCATCTGTATAATTCGTTGTACCGGTCTTACCGGCGATTGGAAGTCCGGGAACTTTCGCCCTTGTTCCTGTCCCAGGAGATACGAGGACACTTTTTAACATATCGGTAATCATAAAAGCGGTCGAATCTTTCATTACCACTTTTGGTTCAGGTTCTGTGCTAATAAAGGTTCCATCACGCAACTTGATTTTTCTAATAGCATGTGGTTTTGTATAAATACCATTATTGCCAAAGGCGCTATAGGCACCAGCCATTTCAAGTGGGGAAACCCCCGTTTTAAAACCGCCAATTGCGTAGGATTCAAAAATTTCTTTTAAAGGAATACCTAGACCAACTGCAAAGTCTTTCGCTTTATCAAGACCAACTTGCTGTAGCGCCTGAACGGCTGGTGAGTTTCGTGATAATTGCAGTGCGGTTCTAATCGTCATCGGTCCTTTATAGCTTTGGTCCCAGTTCCCAAACTTTTTCCCAGATGAATAGGTTATTGGTTTATCCTCAATCATTTCAAAGGTTCCCCAATTTAAATATTCAATCGCGGGAGCATAATCAAGCACAGGCTTGATTGTTGAACCTGGTTGACGTTGTGTATCGATGGCATAGTTAAACCCACGTTTTACTTTTTGGTTCCTTCCGCCTCCAATTGCCCGAATTTCTCCAGTTTTTGTATCAAGGAGAGCAACCCCAGCTTGGAATTCATCATCAGGATAATCAATAATGTCTGATTTATTAAGAATGTCTTCAACATATGATTGCGCATCTGGATCTAGAGTCGTATGGATTGTTAAACCATCTGTAAAGATATCAAAATCAGATGTTTCTTTCACTTCATCAATAACTGCATCCACAAATGAATCAAAGGGTTTTTCATTAACTTTACGTTGTTGTTCATTTAGAACAGTCGACTTAACTGAAACCTTTTTCGCATCTTCCATCTCTTTCTTAGAAATAAAACCATGCTGGTGCATTAACGTCAAGACAATATTTCGTCTCTTCTCAGCTAAATCAGGATGATCGAATGGGTTATAATTATTAGGACTTTGCGGCATCCCAGCAATTTGGGCAGCCTCTGATAATGTTAAATCTTTTAATTCTTTTCCATAATAAATTTTTGCGGCAGTTGCAATACCATGGCTATTTTCAGAAACATAAACCTTATTTACATACATTTCGAAAATCTGGTGTTTAGTATATTGCTGTTCAAGCTGATAAGAGAGCCAGGCTTCTTCGACTTTCCGCTTTAAGGTTTTTTCAGGAGTTAAAAATGAGTTTTTAACCACTTGTTGTGTGATGGTACTGGCACCTTCAGAACCAAATCCATGTTGGATATTTGCTAACACAGCACCGCCTAATCTAATCGGGTCAATACCATGGTGTTTGTAGAAACGGTAATCCTCGGTTGCCAAAATGGCATTTTCAACTACTTGTGGTATGTCTTTATAATTTACATATTCCCGATTAACTGCACCTACTTCAGTAATCAACTTGTCATCTTTATCTAAAATCTTCGAAGGGATTGGATCTTTTAATAATTTTGGGTCAAGTACGGGAGCATCCTTTACTAAGTAGGCGAAAGTCCCCACTCCCGAAAGTATACCAATAATACCAAGGGCCACTAAGGTTAGAAAAATTTTCTTTATTAATCCACCCGATTTTTTCTTGGTTTTTGGTTTACCTTTGGTTTGGAGTTTCTTTCGGCGCTCCTCTCTTGATTGGTACTGTTCTGACATGGTAATATTCCTTCCTTTCAAGCCTTTTCTCAATTATGAAGCTTATCTATAATTTTAATATAGTCAATTCGCGGTTGAAAACCAAGTGGGATCTGATGTCCTTGTTGTTCCACTTCCTCTTTGGTTATCGATTTTCTGCCGCCATTATTCATTCGTTTCCAAAATGTTAACAAGTGTTTTGCTTCGAGTAAAAAAACCTGCTCATATCTTGTAAAACGAAGGATAACAAAACAAATACCTCCTTGATCCAGTACTTCTTCCATATGCTGTATCTGGTGTTGATGGAAATTCTTTAATGGAAAAGAGGTAGGGTTCTGTGTTTCTTTAGCTTCGAAATCAATATACTTTCCTTTATAAACACCATTATAATCCGTGGTGGAGGCTAGTTTGAAATATGCCTCTTTAATTACAGCAGCACTGCGGTTTGGATAATCAACCTGGACAATTTGGACTGGCGTTGGTTTTTTATGAATAACAGCTACTTTTCTCGCACGGTAATATTCATTTGTCTCATTTAAGTCTTCCTCAAGTGTCATTCCTCTGTTACTATAAGAGCCATTTTTATTTTTTTTATTGATATTATCTGTGTTCTGTTCTCTTGGTACGTACCTTTTTCCATTTGGATAGTTAAAGTTCACGTTTTACACCTCTCAAACTCTTCCTTATCATATCAAATCTTGACGAGAATGGGGTGTATAAAATACATTTGCATACACACTCTAATAACAATTGTACTGTGATTGCTAAATTTATACATGATGCATTTCTCATAAAAGGATTTAAACTCAATCATAGTACTAATAATCTATTAAAAAAACTTAAGGGAAGATGAATATGAATCATCTTACAATACAGGAACGAACAATCATTCGTCAAATTCAAGAGGAAACCAATAAAAAAAATGTCGATAATATCTCAAGGACTGAAGCATACTTTTCTTTTTTTAAAAAACATCCAGATATCATTTGGTCTTTCTTAGCAAGCATGGTGTCTAGGAATGGGGGGTGGAATATGTGTGACCTCCAAGGGTCAATATTTCCTCAATTACTAACGGACATGACGAGAAAGCAGCTGTTCCTTACCTATGAGCGGGCAAATTGGTTGATTTTCCATGATGTCTATCCCCAGTTATTGGTCTACCAATATTCGACGAAATTAAATCGAAAAATGTTTCATTTACTCCCTTATTTTCATGTTTCTACGTTTATCCAAAAAGAATGGTTTCGATATTGGAAAGAAAATGATAAGAACAGACTAACCACTTCCCTAATCATAAATGAACAAAATGTCATTCAAACTCCGGTTATTGATCACCCTCTATATAAGAAAAAGGTTTTCCAATCGAAGCTTTTTTCTTTTCAAGATTGGTTTCATTTCAGTTGTGTACTATTTCCAACCTGTGGGGGAGAAGTATATGGGGCAAGTGCAAATGGTTTCAAATCACTTTCAAAAAGAATCAACTTGGGTAAAAGACTAGCCAGCATACTTTTTCATCCACGGCTATTTCCTTATTTTTATGAATTCGCTGAAAAAACGCCGCATACTGGTTCAAGAAATGATTATGAACAATATTTTAAAATAAAAACTGGCCTGAAAACCCCGATTTTGCGAGTGAGTTTCCCAGTTATAAAGCATAATCAACATAAATATGAGGATTGGAGTACGCAACGCAGGGTATCCCCCTGGTTGTATCTTCCCGCACGACATCGTCACCCCATTCACCTTACTGATTGGTACTTTGCTAAATCAAACCAACTTCAATTAATGTTGGCCCTCCAAAAGACCTTGCAGCTAAAAAAATGGAAATAAAAAAGCAAGGGAAGTGTCCCTTGCTTTTTGGTTGGTAGTTATTCGGCAGGTCGATTTTCTCCCACAAGCTTTTTATCACCGTAGCCTGTTTTTGTTGCTGCATCTGATTGAACTGTTTGCTGCTTTTTGTTTTGTTTATTATTTTTTGACATTAAAAAAACACCTCCAACAATAGCTTGTGCGCTTTTTTATTTTTTCATGCAGGATTTAATTGATGTCGAATTACATGGGGGAAAATGCCATTTTACCACTACCTTTGACGAATAGCTTCTAGTTTTGTCAGGGTAGAAGGAAGCCGAAAAAAGAAAGAGAATAATTATAATTAATAGAAAATGCTGGGAGGGTTTAATAGATGAATAAGCCATTTTCCGATAAGGAAAAGTTGATTTCAATGCTGTCAGAAATATATGATCAATTAGAAGAATTGGAAGTGGTGCTTGAAGCATCCTTCTCAGACCTGCGCAAAAGTTTAGACAAGAAAGAGCAGGCTAAGTTAATCGTATCAAAACAAAAACTAATGGGACTTGAACGGAGTATTGATAAAGTTAACTCCATTTCTAATTTAGAGATTGCCTGTGCCAATCCAAATCATGTGTCTAGAGCCCTACAACTTGAATTGGGCTATTAATTGCCTATAAAATAATAGTAACGATTAAAGTAGCATAAAGATTTTTGCTACTTTTTATTTTTTAGAGAAAGGGTTTATTAAAAAGATGTCTGAAGAAATTATCCAATTAACGGAAAAACTTTTAGCTTATAATAGTTTATTCATGAAGTACTATCTAGAGGGAAGGGAGTCGGGGCTCAAGCATGATTTTCATGAAGTGATTAAGCCATTTGCAAATGAAGTTAAGGAAATAAATGACCAATGGAAACATGCCATGAAGAAATGGCTGTCTGAAACGGACCATAAACATCTTCATTTAAAGCAAATCGACACGACATCTGAACATATTGACCAGTTGTCAATTCAATCCTTTTTTCCGGAAACTAGCAAAACGAGATTTTTAAATGCAAATCGTACGGTTGAATTTTTCCTCTTGGAAATATTAAAAGAGGTTAAAAAATAGAAAAGAGATGCAGCTGCATCTCTTTAATTATTATTAAGAATGTTCGATGAGGGAGTTTTCATTATCCGTTTCAGGTATTACCGCGCCTTGTTTTTCAAGTTCACGGACAAGAAGACGATATTCTTTAATGTTAATATCGTTTTGAATATACGCTTTCTTAGCAAAATCCATTAATGTATTAACATCATCTGGTGTATAATCCCGACTTTGAATAAATTTGCTTTTTAATTCGCGAATGTCCATATCTATTAGCTCCTCCTTCATCCTTTTTTCTATCGTATCACGAAAATAAAGGATTCCTAGTTTTTAAAATATTTAAACTTCAGACAAAATTCTCGTCATTTTGACATTATTATTCTTTTTCAAAAGAATCACCTTTCCTCTCTCTCCTTCATAATGTGTAGTAGATAAAAAAGCGGAGGAGATGTTTGCCCATGTTTGGCAAAAAAAGGCCAGTTAATTACCTCAATTATGAATACTCGGGGCAAATGATGCAGGAGGGTCCAGTTGGTCAGATCAGGAATCAGCAGCTTTTTAATAGTAATCAACCCTTCCATTACCAAGCTCAGCCCCAAAACTATGATTGGACCGCTTATCAACAACCCAATCAACAAATTCCTTATTACACGCCAGTGTACCAGCAATATGGGCAAAACTATCAACCTGGCTACGTTTCTCAAAATACGCCATACAATAGCCAGCCATTTTCGCAAAAAGATTCGCAATTCCTATTCCAGAACCCTTTACAGCCACAGGAAGAAATAGTTCAAAAACCACAGTATATGCCCATGAATGGTTATCCAGTGATGAACCCTTATCCTAAGCAAAGTGCAACCCCAAAACAGCCAGGAGGAGTCCAAACGTTTATGAATTCCTTCAAGTCCCAAGATGGATCAGTTGATATAAATAAAATGGTGAATACAGCAGGTCAAATGATGAATGCTGTTAACCAAGTATCATCACTTGTAAAGGGATTTGGTGGAATATTTAAAGCGTAATAAAAAAGACGGCTTTTTTACTAGCCGTCTTTTCATATGGAGGGGAAATGGAATTTAGTCTTCTATATCAATAATTTTCCCCTTTTCCTGTGGAATGCGGATTTTTAATAAACCATCACGATAGGATGCTTTCACTTTCTCTTCATTAATCGTATGCGGGAGTGAAACCGTTCTTGATGATTTTTGACGTAAGTATTTACGTCGATATAAATGATTGATTTCATCTTCCTCGGTTTCAAGTTCGTTATTTTCTACAGAAATAGTTAAATAATTTCCAGAAATGTTTAAATGAATTTGCTCTCTTTTTATCCCTGGCAGTTCTGCAGAGATGATGTATTCCCCACCAGTTTCAATCGTGTCAACATGAAAGCTCGACCCAGATGGAAATGGACTTTTAAAAAAATCATCGATTGATTGTAGAAAGCCTTTGATTGGTTTTTCATTGAAAAAGTCGTTCATCGATTTCATTAACTCGCCAAAAGCTTCTGTTTTCGGCTTTTTAGGGTCATTCTTATCACTCGGTACCTTAGATGACATTAAGTTCCCCTCGCTTTCCAATATTTCACTCGCTATTATATGCTGGCTAAACTGGGTAGGTGCCGTCATCGTATGGCAATAATTTTATGCACAATTTATTACAGTTGCTTTAAATGTGATATAAATCACATTAAATATTTAGGTCGATTAGTATAGTAAAGCAGAAATAAAATCGAAAGTGAGGAACTAAAATGTTCTGTTATCAATGTGAACAAACTCCATCTGGCGGCTGTAATGTCATCGGTGTGTGTGGTAAAGATGAAACCATTGCTAGCTTACAAGACACGATTATTTTTGCATTAAAAGGAATTGCGGCCTATCGAACCCATGCTAATCAATTAGGATATACAGATCCTTTTGTCGATGCCACCACCCATGAAGCCCTTTATTTGACTTTAACGAATTCAAATTTTAATGTTCAAGAACATATCGACATGGCGATGAAAGTTGGCCAATCAGCAGTCCGCGTAATGGAAATGCTAGATGAAGCTCATACAAAGCGTTTAGGCATCCCTGAGCCAATCCGGGTCAGCCAAAACAAAATTGAAGGAAAATGTATTATTGTTACAGGTCACAACTTATTTGCTTTAGAGGAACTATTAAAGCAAACAGAGGGAAAGGGTATCAATATCTATACGCACTCTGAAATGCTACCTGCGCACGGCTATCCAGCATTGAAGAAATATACTCATCTAAAAGGGAATATCGGAAAAGCTTGGTACGACCAGCGACGACTTTTTGAAAATTTCCCTGGAGCGATTCTAGCAACGACCAACTGTGTAATGCCAATTAAAGGGTCATATGCAGACAGGATGTATACATATGAAGTAGCAGGTCTTGAAAATGTAGAGAAAATTATTAATGATGATTTTACACCATTAATTAACCGAGCTTTAGAGCTTCCTGAAGCAGCAATTGATTCCGAAGAAACATTGTTAACAGGGTTCCATCATGAAACGGTTCTAGGCTTAGCACCTGAAGTAATTGATGCAGTCAAAGCTGGTAAAATCAAGCGTTTCTTTGTTATCGCAGGCTGTGATGCACCGGGACCTGGCGGAAATTATTATCGTGAACTTGCCACTTCACTACCGCCAGAGACTGTTATATTAACAACCTCTTGTGGAAAATTCCGCTTTAATGACGTGGATTATGGTGTGGTGCCGGGAACCAATATTCCACGGTATATAGATTTAGGTCAATGCAATAACTCTGGATCAACTGTTAAGATTGCTTTAGCACTTGCAGATGCATTTGGATGTGAAGTGAATGAACTGCCGGTGAGCATCGTGTTATCTTGGTTTGAACAAAAAGCAGTTGCTATTCTGCTTGGTTTATTTAGCTTAGGGATCCAGGATATCCGTATTGGCCCGAAGCCGCCTGAATTTATCTCTGAAGGGGTATTACAGGTCCTTCAGGACACCTTTAATCTAAAATTGATTGGAACAGCTAAAGAAGACATGGAAGACATGCTACAGCTCTCAATTAAATAAATATAATAAAACCGCAGCATAGATTTGCTGCGGTTTTTAATGTTTTAGATTAGATTAATTTCTTCCATCAGAATTTCAACATCTACGATCATGTTGCCTTCTTCATCTACTTCTATTAATTCATCTTTTTTCATTTTTGTTAGCGTCCTGCTTATGGTTTCTCTTGTCGTGCCGATCATATTGGCAAGATCCTTATTCGTGAATTCGGACTTTAAAAGGATCGTACCATCTTCTTGTTCTTTACCATGCTTCTGGGCGAGGCGAATCAGTAGTTTAATAATTTGTTCGTATGTGTTATTGAGAATCTGTTCTTCTAAACGATTTTGCAAATCAACGATTTTTTCTCCTAATACTTTAAAAACTTTAATACATAGTTCAGGGTTTTCAATCAGTACAGTTTCAAATTTTGAAATTGGAACAGCAATAAGAGTTGAGGACTCAAGTACTTCTGCATAGGCTGGGTAATCGCCTTTTCTGAAAAAACCTACATGGGGAAACATCTCACCTTTTTTAGCAATGGCGACGATTTGTTCTTTGCCATTAATGTCACTTTTATAAATTTTAATTTTTCCGTCATAAATAAAATAGACATTTTCAAGCGGGTCACCTTGGAGAAACACATGACTATGTTTTTTCCATTCCCTAGCAATAGCGATGTCAGAGATTTTTGTTATTTCAAAATCATTTAATTCACGAAAAAGGGTAAAATCAGCGAGCACCCTTTTAATTTCATCAATTTTCATCCAATCACCTTCAAATATAGATTCCGTTACTATCTATTGTAACAAAAATTCTAGCAATAGTTTAATGTTATTGATATTTATTGGTTAAGTAGAATTTAAAGTTATTCTTACGCTTGGAAAAAAGTACTAGGCATATAAGAAATAAAAAAGTCGTTTTTTCTTTTGTTGCGAACGTTCATTCGTTAAAATAGAAGTAATGAGGTGAGGAAGCATGAAGTTAAGAAAAAGCCTGCAAGAAATTTTGTCAGACTTAAAAATAAATGATCAATTTAAGGAAAATATCGTTACATGGCACACCATCGAGGAAAAGCCGGCCCAAACAGTCCCGATGCCAAGAGACCTTCATCCGGTTTTAAAGTCTGCTCTAAAGAGCAAGGGAATTGAACAACTTTATACACATCAAAAATCAGCCTATGAAAAAATTATTGAGGGAAAAAGTATTGTTGCTGTTACCCCTACAGCTTCAGGAAAAACCCTTTGCTATAACCTTCCAGTTTTACAATCGATTCTAGCAAATCCAAGTACACGAGCTCTTTATATGTTTCCTACAAAAGCACTTGCTCAGGATCAAAAGAGTGAAATCAATGAAATTATTCAAGTGGCTGGCGTAGAGATTAACAGCTATACGTACGACGGGGATACACCAGCTAATATTCGTCAACGAGTAAGACAGGCAGGGCATGTGGTTATTACTAACCCAGATATGCTCCACTCAGCCATACTGCCACATCATACAAAATGGGTTTCTTTGTTTGAGAACCTTAAATTTGTTGTCATCGATGAACTTCATACCTATCGAGGTGTTTTTGGCAGTCATGTGGCCAATGTGATCAGAAGGTTGAAGCGTATTTGTAAGTATTATGGGAGTAACCCTGTATTTATTTGCACGTCAGCAACCATTGCTAATCCACTTGAACTCGCAGAAACTCTAACAGAAGAAAAGATGAACCTGATTGATAATAATGGGGCCCCTAGTGGTACAAAGCATTTTCTATTCTATAATCCACCTATTGTAAACAAACCATTAAACATTAGAAGAAG
This sequence comes from Bacillus sp. ISL-75, assembly GCF_018613095.1. Classification (NCBI taxonomy): domain Bacteria; kingdom Bacillati; phylum Bacillota; class Bacilli; order Caryophanales; family Bacillaceae; genus Bacillus; species Bacillus sp. ISL-75. The sequence continues at coordinate 15,450 of NZ_JAGGQX010000011.1, read as the reverse complement.
TGCCACACTTGAGGTTCGGAAAATTGCGGGTGAACTTTTAAAAAATAAAATTCAAACCATCGTTTTTGCGAGAAGCAGAGTTAGAGTCGAAATCATTTTGACCTATTTACAGGAATTAGTAAAGAATCAGTTGGGAGCAAAATCTATAATGGGCTATCGGGGCGGGTATCTCCCAACCGAACGAAGGAAGATTGAAAAAGGGCTTCGTTCAGGTGATATATACGGTGTGGTCAGTACGAATGCACTTGAACTAGGAGTGGATATTGGGCAGTTGCAAGTGTGTATCATGACAGGCTACCCTGGTACGATATCCAGCGCATGGCAGCAGGCTGGAAGAGCGGGAAGAAGGCATGGAGAAGCCCTAGTCATTATGGTTGCAAGCTCCAGTCCCCTAGATCAATACATCATCCAGAATCCGGATTACTTTTTTAACAAAAGCCCTGAAACAGCAAGGATTAATCCTGATAATTTAATTATTTTAATCGATCATATGAAATGTGCTGCCTATGAACTCCCTTTTAAAGCGGGTGAGCATTTTGGAAGTGTAGAAACAGAGGAACTACTAGAATATTTAACAGAAGAACGTGTCCTTTATCATAATGGCGGGAAATGGTATTGGATGAATGATTCTTTTCCAGCACATAACATTAGTTTAAGGTCTGCATCACAAGAGAACGTGATTATCGTTGATCAGTCAGATGTTGCGAATGTAAAAGTAATTGGAGAAATGGATCGTTTTTCAGCGATGACACTTCTCCATGATGAAGCAATTTATTTACATCAAGGGACTCAATTCCAGGTAGAAAAGCTTGATTGGGAAGAGAAAAAGGCGTTCGTTAGGGAAGTCGATGTAGACTATTTTACTGATGCCAATTTAGCGGTTCAATTAAAAGTACTGGAAGTAGACAAACTTGAATCAATAGATGATGCTGAATTCGGTTATGGGGATGTTAGTGTAAGGGCGATGGCCACAATTTTTAAGAAAATTAAATTCGAAACCCATGAAAATATAGGGTCTGGACCGATTCATTTACCGGAAGAGGAGCTTCATACAAATGCGGCCTGGATTTCCTTAAACCATCCGATATCAGAAATGGGCCATGAGCGACTCGAACAGGGACTTGTCGGGACTGCGCATGCACTAAACCATATAGCTCCCTTATTCGTAATGGCCGACCCTCAGGATATTCATGTCATTCCGCAAGTAAAGGCAGACCATAACGAAAAGCCAACCATTTTCTTTTATGATCGCTACCCAGGTGGGATAGGATTAAGCGAGAAAATACACACAGGTATGTCGGAAGTATTTGAGGAAACAAAGAAAATGATTACTCGCTGTCAATGCGGATCCGGCTGCCCGTCATGTATTGGTACAGACACCGTTAGTGATACAGCAAAAAATGATACCTTAAAAATTATTGAAGCCTTTTTAAAACCCTCAATATAGGAGAAGGAAGATTAGCGATGTCGTTAAAAAATAAATTAAATCGTTTAAAACCACATCTTTCTGTTGGCGTTCAATCTGAAAAAATTAGTACTCCTCCTTTAGCGGTTAACATTGAGGTTCCTTTCAAGGAACAATGGGAGCAGGAAAACGTTTTTCCGTATTTTATGGATCAAAATTACTGTTTAATCAGAGAAGTGAAATATCCACTCTCATATCAGCATGGTCATTACTGTTTTCGTGATTTTCTAACCGCAGTAGATATATGGAACAAACAGCCCGTAAATCATCCTTTATCAGCAGAAGGGCATCAATCGGAAGAATTATTCTTTTTTGATACTGAAACGACTGGACTTGGCGGTGGGGTCGGAAACACGATTTTTTTACTCGGCTATGCGAGCATTTCTGGTGATTCCCTTATCTTAAGACAACATATTTTACCGAATCCGGGGGCAGAGGTCCCTTTATATCAAAGCTTTCTAGAAAATGTGAATTATAAAACGCTGGTTACCTATAATGGTAAGTCATTTGATTGGCCGCAGGTAAAAACAAGGCATACGCTCGTAAGAGAACATGTGCCAAAGCTGCCGCAGTTTGGGCATTTCGATTTATTTCATGCGGCTAGAAGGCTATGGAAGCATAAATTAGACCGTTTAAAGTTAGCTGTTGTGGAGAAAGAGGTCCTTGGGGTAGAAAGGGTAGATGATATTCCGGGCTTTTTGGCCCCGATGATTTACTTTGAGTTTATTGATAGTAAACAGCCTGATGGAATGCTTGGTATTCTAAAACATAATGAAATTGATATTTTATCGCTTGTTACCTTGTATACACATATAACCTTTCAACTATGTGGAACAGATACTTCTCAAACCAGACCCGAGTCCTTTGAGGTAGGGCGCTGGTTTGCTTCATTAGGAGAACAAAATGAAGCAGAAAAAGTTTTGACCAAGCTTGCAAATGGAAGTGATTTTACTTCCTATCAAGCAAAGCATGCTTTAGCTATACAACACAAAAAAGAACGCGACTGGGAAAGAGCACGGAAATTGTTTTCGGATGTTGTTGATTCGGGTGATAAACCAATGATGTTAGATGCATGCCTGGAGCTAACCAAGATCCATGAACATAGGCTAAAAGATTATCAACTTGCGTTGGATTATTGTCAAAAGGCGATTATGATCGTATCCCAATTTGAAAAACCACCTAAAATTACAGATCAAAAAAGCTTAGAAAAACTTAAATTTCGTTTAAGCCGGTTAGAGCGAAAAAATGCAAAATAACCTGTCTGACTATTGTTTTTTGTAAAGTTCATCTAATTGCCACAAAATCGGTGAAAATTAATTTAAAAAACCAGCATTTCCATATTGTTTATCATAGTTGAAAGAGGTAAAATTTGAAATTAGATTGAGAAAAAAACGACTAACAAAAAATTTGGAGCTGGTAACATGTATAAAGCGATTTTATTCTTATTTTTTATTGTCGTTTGTTTGACTGCAGTTATTTTTACGAGTTTAAAAGATAGCTTTTATTCTTTTTTATAGATGAAACATATGTCTAGGGTGGGCAGCCCTTTTTTGAGCAAAACTAGGCATATCTGAACATATATAAATATTGAAAACATAGCAATGAACGTATTAAACCAAAAAAATAGGTATTTTCATTAGTACAAGAGTAATCCCTTCAACATAGGCTGTAATGTAAACAAATAATTGAAGGGAGACTATTATATGTATCTTGGAACTAATTTTATGCCGCCAGTCATTCATCCGACTAAACAAATTGTGAACCATACGTTTTCAACGACAGTGGTTCCCCATATTCACCCTGTCCACACAACCACGGTGAATCACCATTTGTATCAACATAAACATTACTGTCCGCAAACTGCTTCTTGCGCTGAAGAGGTATGCAATCAGCAAATTAACTGCTGTAACCCATGTGCACCTGCTGCAATGCCAGTAGCAATGCCAGCAGCTAATGCTTTACCAAATGTACCACCAGGAATGGGAGGCCCAGGCTTTGGACCAGGAGGCCCAGGTTTTGGACCAGGAGGCCCAGGTTTTGGACCAGGAGGCCCAGGTTTTGGACCAGGAGGCCCAGGTTTTGGACCAGGGGGCCCAGGCTTTGGACCAGGAGGCCCAGGCTTTGGACCAGGAGGCCCAGGCTTTGGACCAGGAGGCCCAGGCTTTGCACCAGGACCATTCATGGGTCCTAGACGTTAATTGAAGTAATGTCTTTTACAGGGGCTTTTTAGCCCTTGTTTTTTAATTTTTATTTACTAATATGATATGCTTGTTTCATTCAAATGTTTGTCCATTTTAAAAAAATTTCTTGGTGAGGAGAACATTCATTATGAAAGTTCTGGCCATTTCAGGTTATAAACCCTATGAATTAGGAATTTTTAAAAATGACCATCCATCGGTATTATTTCTCAAGGCTGCTATTAAAAAATCACTTATTCCAATGATAGACGAAGGATTAGAGTGGGTGCTGATAAGTGGACAATTAGGTGTGGAACTGTGGGCTGCTGAGGTTGTATTTGAACTACAATTGGAATTTCCAGATCTAAAACTAGCAGTAATAACGCCTTTTTTAGATCAGCAAGCGTCTTGGAAGGAAAATAATCAGGAATGGTATGAGTCAGTCCTTGCACAAGCTGATTTCATTGATTCTGTTACAAAAAAGGGATATGAAAAGCCGTGGCAATTTAGGCTGAAAAATCAATTTTTTGTAGAAAAAAGTGAGGGACTCCTCCTCCTTTACGATCAGGAAAGGGATGGGAGCCCAAAATATCTATATGAAATGGCTCTTGAGTACCAAAAAAAACATCTTTATCCGATTGAGCTGATTACATTTTATGATTTGCAGATAATTGTCGAGGAAGAACAAATGAAACTCGCTGACTTTTAACCTTATTAGTCATTTTTTTAAGTACAAATCCATATATTGAAATGATTTATCAAATCAAAAATTTAGCAAAACAAATGAAAATTGACAAAACTACATATTTTTGAAAAAATAATAGGTAGTGATTGGCGAATACTGAGGTGAATAGAATGCTGTCAGATAAAGTGAAATTAACAGCTAAGGATATTTTAGAAAAAGAGTTTAAGACTGGTGTACGCGGCTATAAACAAGAAGATGTTGATAAGTTTTTGGATTTAATCATTAAAGATTATGGAACATTTCATCAGGAGGTTGAGGATCTACAACAGGAAAATCTTCGGCTTCGGAAACAGCTTGAAGAAACTTCAAAAAGGCAGCCGGCAGCACAACCTGCGGGTACCACAAATTTTGATATCTTGAAACGATTATCCAATCTTGAAAAACATGTTTTTGGTAACAAGCTCTACGATTAACAGGAATGTATTAAAATTTCCTAATAATAACCATTGAATTACCAGCGTGAAATACATATAATAAATTGTATTCATTAATAACGTTCGGGTAATCGCTGTAAGAAGCATTTGCATTCTTACAGAGGAAAGTCCATGCTCGCACGAGCTGAGATGCTCGTAGTGTTCGTGCCTAGCGAATTCATAAGCTAGGGCAGCTGGGGCTAGCATCCAGTTGACGGCCGGGAAAATACCTAAGTCCTTTTGGGGATATGGTATGAATACCTATAAAAGTGCCACAGTGACGTAGCCTTTCCAGAAATGGAAAGGGTGGAACGGGTAAACCCCACGAGCGAGAAACCCAAATAATGGTAGGGGCACTTTCTCTGAGGAATTGAACAAGGAGAAGGACAGGTTCAATTCTGAGCCTGTAGATAGATGATTACCACCTAAGTACGAGACACACCCGTGTCGTTTGTAGTACACTGGTACAGAACATGGCTTACAGAACGTTATTAATGGGAAAGTATGCTGGATATTAAATGGCTCTCCTGATAAGGAGAGCTTTTTATTATTACTAGACATATTGCATTCGTTGTCGACTTTTTGTCAATAATGAAAGCGAATTAAGATTATTTTTATTAAACATAAACATACATACAAATGAATTAAGGGTGAAAAAATGGGAAATTATCAATTAATAGCTACGGCGGCAATGGGACTTGAAGCTTTAGTTGCGAAAGAAGTACGATCATTAGGATATGACTGTGAAGTTGAAAATGGCAAAGTCACCTACACTGGTGATGAATATGCGATAGCCCGCAGTAATTTATGGCTCCGAACAGCGGACAGAATTAAGATCAAGGTCGGAGAATTTAAGGCATATACCTTTGATGAATTATTCGAGAAAACCAAGGCACTCCCGTGGGAAAAATTCTTACCTGAAGACGCGGAATTTCCTGTGGTCGGTAAATCTGTAAAGTCAAAGCTCTTTAGTGTTTCTGATTGCCAGGCAATTGTTAAAAAAGCAGTGGTAGAACGAATGAAACAACATTATAAACGAAGTACCTGGTTTGAGGAAACCGGTGCTTATTTTCGCATCGAAGTGGCACTATTAAAAGATGTTGCTACGATCACCATTGACACTAGTGGTCAAGGGCTTCATAAACGAGGCTATCGTCTCGATCAGGGGGAGGCACCACTAAAGGAAACACTTGCTGCTGCACTTGTCTTACTCACCAATTGGAAGGCAGACCGTCCTTTTATGGATCCTTTCTGCGGCTCGGGGACAATTCCCATTGAAGCGGCAATGATTGGGCAAAATATCGCTCCGGGTTTTAACAGAGAATTTGTTTCTGAGCGTTGGAATTGGTTTTCTGCAAAGGTTTGGGAGGACGCTAGAAATGAAGCAGAGGACCTTGCAAATTATGATCAACCCTTAGACATATTAGGGACTGATATCGACCATAGAATGGTGAAAATTGCCCAAGAAAACGCCTTTGAAGCTGGATTTGCTGACTTAATTCATTTCAAGCAAATGCAGGTTAAAGATATTTCTACCAATAAACAGTACGGTGTCATAGTCGGAAATCCACCTTATGGTGAAAGACTAGGGGATAAAAAAGCGGTCGAACACATGTATAAAGAAATGGGTGAAGCATTCAATGCGCTTGATACATGGTCAATTTATATCTTGACTTCTAATGAACAGTTCGAACAATTTTATGGAAAGCCAGCGACTAGGAAGAGAAAGCTTTTTAATGGCTTTATTCGTACTGACCTTTATCAATATTGGGGAAAGAAACCTCCTCGTCAAAATGAACTGAATCTAGAATAATCAATCGATTAATATACTTATGTTTGTGGTAACACATGAAAGTTTTTTGGGGAGGGTACTATGCAAAAACGCATGCCATTTGAGATTGCAAAAACTGAATCCTTTTATGATAAATTAGGTGAATGGATTGGTGACTTATTTTATGATATTTTGCCTGAAGCCGGATTCGAACTGAGAGATGAACAAATATATATGGCTTTTCAACTTGAAAATGCCTACAAGGATAAAAAAGTAATGTTTGCAGAAGCAGGGGTTGGAACAGGGAAAACCATTGTATATTTGCTTTATGCGATTATGTATGCACGTTATACCAATCGTCCGGCTGTTATTGCTTGTGCGGATGAGACTTTAATTGAGCAGTTGGTTAAAAAAGAGGGAGATATCGCAAAGCTGGAGAAAATTCTTGGACTAGATATCGATGTCCGCTTGGCAAAATCGCGAGATCAATACCTGTGTTTAAAAAAGCTAGATCTGACCAGGAATACTGATTTTTCAGATGAAATTTCAGATATTTATGAAAAACTGCCTGATTTTGTTCATTCTGTTGGCTCCATGCAAACATTTGAAAGATATGGTGACAGAAGAGATTATCCAGCTTTATCAGATGAAAAATGGAGTGAACTTAATTGGGATGCTGTCCAAGATTGTTTTTCTTGTGAAAAGCGTCATCGCTGTGGGCTGACATTGCACCGTGATTATTATCGACATTCAGAGGATTTAATTATCTGTTCCCATGATTTTTATATGGAGCATATCTGGACAAAGGAATCAAGAAAGCGAGAAGGGCAGCTTCCTCTTTTACCTGAGCATTCTTCCGTTGTTTTTGATGAAGGACACCTGCTTGAATATGCAGCGCAAAAAGCATTGAGCTACCGGTTTACTGATTATACATTAGAAACCCTGCTCACGAGGTTAATGGAAAATGAAGTACGTGAGAAGACCTTGTATACGATTGATGAGGCTTTATTAGATAACGAGGCATTTTTTGATGCGATTTCACAATTCTCCTCTCTTTCACAAGGTTCTGAAAAACAAATGATTACGAAGCATCCATTAGTATTAAAAACATGCAGAAAGTTACTTTCAACCCTACAAGAATTAGAGGAGGAATTAGTGTTTGAAAGTGAGTTGTATGTCATTAATGAGTACGATCTGAAAATTGTCGAGGAATATTTAGAGCAAATCACCTATTCGTTATCACTTTTTCTTCAGGAATTAAACGGAATCACTTGGTTCGAGGAAAAAGGGGGAGAACGCACACTGGTTATTATGCCTAAAATGGTCGAGGAAGTAATGCGGGAAGAAGTTTTCACTCAGAAAAAGCCGTTTATTTTCTCATCTGCGACGCTAGCAAATCAAAAGTCGTTCGACTATATTGCTTCTAGTATTGGGGTTGATGACTACTTATCTTTTTCAGTGACATCTCCTTTTGATTATGATGATAGGATGGAGCTTTACCTTCCAAAATTTAAAGATGCTGATATTGAAGGGAAATTAGAATATATTTTAGAGGAAATTCGCAAATCAGAGGGACGCGCATTAGTTCTATTAAATAATAAAGAGGAATTGGCTCAACTAAAGAAAAAGCTATCAGGAGCATTACCGTATCCAGTTTATTTTGAAGGCGATGAAGAAATAAGCACACTTGTTTCTAAATTTCAGAATGAAGAACATGCGATACTTTGTTCACTTCATCTATGGGAAGGTCTTGATATTCCGGGAAGATCACTTGAAAATGTCTTGATATTTTCACTTCCTTTTCCACCTAATGATCCTGTCTTTACCGCAAAAAAGGCCGGTGTAGATAACCCATTTACGGAAGTTGACTTGCCGTATATGCTTCTCCGCTTACGTCAAGGCGTTGGCCGCTTGATCAGGAGTGAAAAGGATCAAGGAACGGTTCATATTTTAATTGATGAAGATATCGACACAATTGTCTTACAGAAAATTAAAGAAGTATTGCCAACAGAGGCTAAAGATTGATAATCATGAAGAATAAACAAAAGCGGAAGGACCTATTGAGGGTTCTTCCGCTTTGTATTTTATCTACCTAATAATCGTAGGCCTTCAGGTGTCATTTTTTCTGGTGACCAGGCCGGCTCCCAGACAAGATTTACTTCAACTTTTTTAGTTTCTTCCATTCCTTCCACACAATAACGTACCCCGCTGGTTATACTGTCATGGAGTGGGCAGCCGGGTGTTGTTAACGTCATGGTAATAGTAACATCAGCGGTTTCTGTTACCTCTACATTATAAATTAAGCCTAGGTCAACGACATTTATATTTAATTCAGGATCGTAAACACTCTTTAACTCAGTTAGGATCTTTTCTTTTATATTCATCATAAACACCTCACTATTTTTTTAAAACGCTTAGGATATTAATTGCAATGATAATAAAAACAATCGAAAGTACGGACTGTCCAACATTAAAGAGAATAGCAATATGAAAAGCTAGAGCGCAAAAAACTAACAGTATAGCGACGATAAATAAAGAAAATAACGGTATAACCATTTTTTCATTCATCATCTCTTTTAATGAAGGGACCTTATTTTTCCCGATTTCCTTACTGTATTTGAAAGTCCACCAAAGGAATGGAACTATTTTATATAAATAACTAACAATACTTAAGACAATCCAAAGTAATAAATAGGCATAGATAAGTGGGCCAGTAAAAGTGTTAACATCATGATTCCAAAGCATAATAAAAGCTGCAAAATGAATTACATTTCCAAATCCAATAGCCACTAGTGCAAACGTAAAAGGTTTATCTAATGTTTTCTTCAATCTTTTTTTGATGATTATTCTAATATGCCAGCTGAAAATGGAAAATCCTATTAAAAGCAGCAAGAAACCAATTTTCAAAAGGGTATTGTTATTAGTAAAGAAGGAAACCAGCGATACGACAAGACCAGAAAGGTAAAAAACATAAACATACTTAGCTTGAATCATTGGAAAACCATGAGATAGAGAAAACATTGGCACCATCTTATATGAAAATCCAAAAATTAACAATGAAACCAACCAGTAACTCCCATTAATAAATGGGCTTTAAAGATCGATTGATAATATTCACCGGCAATTCCTGTTTTTAAGCAATAAATCAATGTAATCCCTAAAGAAATTGTAATAAATAAACAAACAAGGGACGAACCCACGAAAGCAGTAAGAATAGTTGGTTTTGCTTGTTTTTTTAGTGTCATAAACATTTGGAATAAAAACATTAAGATGCCGAGTAAAGTAAGGACACCAGGAATCATTGCATTTTGTGGTGACCAATATAACATTGCTGAAAATGATGTTATACCGATCGCAGTAAGAAAAAATTGTATAAAACCAAATCTTTCATTCCATATTTTAGTTAGGAATGCAACAGGTACAAGCTGATACATCGCTCCCATTGCTGCCATTAATGCCCAGCCTAGAATTAATAAATGGGCTGAGGACCAAATTACTGGGATTCTAAAGCTCCCATCCGCCATCAATTGACCATTTACTAAAAGAAGAATTTGCGAAAACACCAAGGCAATTAAACTAAACAAGATAAATGAAAATGGAAGCTTAATATTCGTTTCACTTCCCATATTTTGAGGAAGCATGGCATTTTCACCTCTTACCTGAAGATTTCAATTTTAAAACTTCCGTCATTTTGTTCTTCTGTACGCTGCTGATAGCCTAATTCTTCTAATTGCTCATAAAGGAACATCGGCCTGCGGTCATTAATTATTGTCAAAACCTCATTTTCCCCAAGGGTTTCCAAGGCGGCTAAGGTTCTCATCATTGGCTGTGGCGGTTCTAAACCTCGATTATCCAAAATCATGAATATTCCCCCCTTCTTCCATTAAGCTTTCTTTGTGAAAGTTACTTTCCAATGTTTACTCTCAATTTCTTCTTCTTCATGCATAAGGCCTTTTGCTTTTAAAACCGCGAATAGTGGTACTGGTTTAAAGGGGGCATGAAGGATAAATATATCATTATCCTTTACTTCCTTAATAGCCTCCATTATTTTTTGAAAGGGTTCAATTTTATTCTTTAAATCCTCGCGTACATCAAGTTCGATAATTCGTTGTTCCATCGTAGTTACAACTCCTCTTATATTTTATAAATCAAAGACTGCTAAATTAATAGAATAATTCCCGCTGAAGTGATTCCCTGTCAATTAGATAAAAACCATCCTCATCCATGGCAACATAGTCTTTCTTTTTCACATGATTGATCGTCCTACTGACAGTTTCTCTTGAAGTGCCAATCATATTGGCTAATTCGCGATTGGTGAACTGCGTTGTTAGCTTATAGCGCTCGCCAACCATCTCGCCATTTGATTTACAGAGCCTAATAAGTAGTAAAATTATTTGTTCAAAAGTGTTATGGAGAACTTGTGCTTCTAATCTTCCCTGCAAATCTACTATTTTTTCTCCTAATACTTTGAATAACTTGATGCAAAGCTCTGGATAGGAAATAAGTATTTCTTCAAACTTATCTATGGGAATAACAATCAGATTTGTATCTTCCATCACTTCCGCATGAGCTGGGAAATTTCCTTTTCTGAAAAATCCTGCATGTGGAAACATTTCACCAGGTTCAAGCACGGATATTAATTGTTCTTTCCCTGATTGGTCTGTTTTGCAGATCTTTATTTTCCCACTATGAATAAAGAAAACTCGGTCAAGTGGATCGTCCTGCATAAAAATATACATCTTATGTTTATAAAAACGAGTTTGTGCAATCTTCACGATGGGCTCTAATTCTTCTGTCGATAATTCTTTGAAGATTGGGACCTCAGATAATCTTTTTACTATGTCCTCTTGCTTCATTAACATCACCTTCGTATTAGTAATTCTGTTTGACTAAATTGTAGCAGTGTTTTCACTGTAATTATGTGACCTCCGTCATAGATAACAAGTTTTTATGAAAATAATTCTCAGTCGGAACTGTGGTGTGGGAAATATCACAGGAGTACGATGAGTTACTTCACTGTGTGACGGTCTTGTGAAAGTTACAATACGATTTGTGACAAAATATGAAAAGGTGAATTTGGAATGGAAATACAACGGGGAACACCAACAAAAAAAGTGGTGAAGACAAATAAAAATGCAATGCTTAAATCAATATTAGTTATAACCATTTTACTGAGCTTCACGGTATTACTAGTAGGTGGCTATTGGATCTTTAAGGAGCAGGCACCAAGACCTGTAGAGGTTACCAATGAAAAGGGTGACGTTTTATTTACAAAAGATACAATTATGGGCGGACAGGCCGTTTTTCAAAAGTACGGTTTAATGGATTATGGTACCGTTTTAGGTCACGGTTCTTATATGGGTCCCGATTATACAGCGGAAGCTTTAAAGCTCTATACTGAAGGAATGCAAGATTTTAAAGCAAATGATGAATTCGGTAAAAATTATGCTTCATTAAATGAAGATCAAAAATCTGTTATAAAAAATAAAGTAATAAAAGAAATGCGTAAAAATCGTTATGATAGCAATAGCGATACAATGAAACTAACAAATGCTCAAGCGTTTGGACTTGAAAAAGTAAGAGAGTACTATAAAAAGATATTTACTAAAGGCGACGGTTGGGGGTTAAAGGCAAACCTTATTAAAGAAGGGGATATGCCTAAAGACGATCGAGCTTATGTTGCAAAAGGGGATCAAATCACCCAAATATCTGATTTTTTTTTCTGGACTGCATGGCTTTCAAGTACAGTCCGTGAAGGTGATAAAATTACGTATACTAATAATTGGCCTTACTATGAAGACGCAGGAAACCAATTATCCTTTTCTGCTATTTGGTGGAGCGGTGCAAGCATAACATTATTTGTATTAATGGTTGGAGTTATCCTATTTGTTTTCTACCGTTATCAATTTGGTATGCAGGAAGCCTATAAAGAAGGTAATTTCCCACGAATTGATTTACGGAAAGTGCCGGTGACGAGCTCTCAGGTGAAAACAGGAAAATACTTCGTCATTGTGGCAGCATTATTCTTTGTCCAGTGTATGTTTGGGGCGTTACTAGCTCACTATTATATCGAACCTGATAGTTTCTTTGGTATGAAGTGGATTTACGATATTCTTCCATTTAATATTACAAAAGGTTACCACCTACAGCTTGCTATCTTCTGGATCGCAACTGCATGGCTTGGAATGGGAATATATGTAGCGCCGCTAGTTGGAGGTTATGAGCCTAAGAAACAGGGTTTATTAGTAGATATTTTATTCTGGGCACTGGTTGTCCTTGTTGTCGGAAGTATGGTCGGAGAATGGCTAGGTGCAAATGGCTACTTAGGAAACAACTGGTTCTTATTTGGTCATACTGGCTGGGAGTACATTGAGCTTGGACGTATCTGGCAGCTTATTTTGATTGTCGGTATGCTAATTTGGCTGTTTATCGTTTATAGAGGTGTCAGGGCTGGTCTGAAGAGAGAGAATGATAAAGGCGGACTAATTCACCTATTATTCTACTCAGCAATCGCGGTGCCAGCATTCTATATCTTTGCCTTGTTTATCAACCCAGGTACAAGCTTCACATTTGCAGATTACTGGCGCTGGTGGATTATTCACTTATGGGTAGAAGGTATTTTTGAGGTTTTTGCGGTTGTTGTTATTGGTTTCTTATTGGTTCAACTCGGTCTTGTAACGAAAAAATCTACAGTAAGACAACTTTATTTCCAATTGATTCTGCTCTTAGGCAGTGGGGTAATTGGAATCGGTCATCATTACTACTATAATGGTTCAGCAGAAGTTTGGCTGGCTCTTGGAGCAGTATTCTCAGCATTAGAAGTAATTCCGTTAACATTGTTAATCCTTGAAGCATATGAGCAATATAAGATGATGCGTGAGGGTGGGGTAGATTTCCCTTATAAAGGAACGTTCTGGTTCTTAATCTCTGTTGCTATTTGGAACTTAGTTGGCGCAGGTGTGCTAGGATTCTTAATTAACTTACCAGCAGTCAGCTATTTTGAACACGGACAATTCTTAACACCTGCTCACGGTCATGGATCCATGATGGGTGTGTACGGAATGTTTGCATGTGCTGTATTACTTTACTCATTGAGAAACATTGTAAAACCAGAGGCTTGGAATGATAAGTGGATTAAATTTAGCTGTATCATGTTAAACGTTGGACTTGCAGGAATGGTTTTCCTATCCTTGCTTCCTGTTGGTTTCATCCAAATCAAAGAAGCCTTTAATCATGGTTATGCTGCTTCTCGTTCAGCATCATTCCTACAAAAGGATATTGTTGAAACATTATTAACATGGCGTGCGGTGCCTGACACCATTTTCTTAATCGGCGTGGTAGTATTATTGTTATTCTGTATTAAAGCAATCTTTAATTTACGGAAGCCAACCCACAAAGAAGGAGAAAAACTTCCTGTTAAAGATCTTTCAATTGACGAAGATTAATAGAAAAATCCGCAAAGGTCAGCTTTGCGGATTTTCTTTGTTCAAAATCAATATTTCGTGGCATTCAAAACAATAAATCTCCTTCTCCTCGGTATGGATACCGTTAAAGAAGCCATCTAAGCAATAAATTTCTTTACTGCAGGACTTACACTTTCCAATTAGTTCCTTCATAGGTCATACCCCCTGTATTAACAAAATCATCTTATTGGTGTGATACCCCTCACTAAGTTTTAGACCAAGTTTCCTTATAATAAAAAAGAAGTTAACAAACTAATGGGAGTGATAATAATGCAAACTTACGCAAAAGTCATTAATGTACCAGATTTTCCACCACGTGAAAAACATCCAACAATTTTTGGCGGATTTGACGGTTTAGCATCAGGTGAGACAATGATGATTGTAAATGACCATGACCCTAGACCACTATTATATCAATTCATGATGGAAAGACCTGAGCAATTCTCTTGGGAGTACCTTGAGGAAGGTCCAGAAACATGGAGAGTAGCCATTGCTAAGAAGTAATCGGTGAAAAAAGTGACTTCTTAACAATCCCAGTTGTTTAACCATTTCGTAGTGCTTTATTTCGTTATTTTCCATCTAACATCCTCTTTTCCCTATAAATTTATTTAACAACAGATATTCTTACTGTTGTTTTTTTTACTCACTTGAGAACAGTATTTTGCATACTTTTCAGAATAATGTGTTAAAATTTAATGGGAATTAAAAGGGGGGATTGCATTGAAATATGAACTATTAGAAAAAGAATTTCTAGATTATGTGAAAAAGATGTCTGCCTACAACGAAGCACTTGGATTAGTTTATTGGGATCTAAGAACTGGGGCCCCGAAGCAAGGGGTGGAACAACGGTCCGAGGTAATTGGGATGTTATCGTCCGAAGTATTTAAAATGTCTACTTCTGAAGAGATGGCAGCATACATAGCTAATTTATCAAAACAATCACTGTCAGAAAAGACACACAAAATCCTCGAAGAATGTAAAAAAGAATATGAAAGAAATAAAAAAATCCCAGCTGAAGAATACAAGGAATTTGTGATTCTCCAGTCAAAGGCAGAGAGTGTGTGGGAGGAAGCGAAGGGAAATTCGGATTTTGCCTTATTTAGTCCTTACTTAGAAAAGCTTGTCGCGATGACAAAAAAGTTTATCACTTATTGGGGTCATGAAGATAATAAATATGATGTGTTATTAGATATGTACGAACCTGGCATCACAATGAACGTTTTAGATCAAGTATTTGGTGAATTAAGAGATAAAATAGTTCCTTTGGTTAAACAAATTTCAAAATCTCCACATAAACCAAAAACGGATTTTCTATTTGAAAAATTTCCAAAGGAAAAACAACGTGAAATTAGTTTGAAGATCCTTGACAAAATAGGTTATAACTTTCATGCAGGAAGACTGGATGAAACCGTTCTT